>URYM01000109.1 GCA_900552095.1 uncultured Blautia sp.
GTCTCGTGGGCTCGGAGATGTGTATAAGAGACAGACATACGATCTGCCGGACGGGACAAAGAAAGTTCTGGACGGAAATACGCTTTCCACCTGGCTGGCGGTGGATGAAAACGGCAATTATTATAAGGATGAAGCCCTTTTCGAGGAGAAGCTGCAGGCCTATATCAAGGAACTGGAGTATCAGGTAGACAATAAGGGAAAGTCCTGGACCTTTAACTCTACGCTGCACGGCCCGATCACAGTCACCGGCGGTACTTACGGGTGGGAGATCTCCAACAGCGAGGAGAGGGAACAGCTTCGGAAGGATCTGGAAAATAAAGCAGTGGTGGAGCGGGAACCGATCTATGTACAGAGAGGGCTGGATACCACGGAAAACGGCGGGATCGGAAATACGTACGCGGAAGTAGATATGAATGCGCAGCATATGTGGTATTACAAAGACGGTGTTCTTATGCTGGAGTCGGATGTGGTGACGGGAAAGATGACAAAAGACCGCTATACACCGGAAGGAGTGTGGCAGCTTTTCTTCAAGCAGGAGGACAGGACGCTGATCGGGGAGATTAATCCCAAGACGAATAAGCCCTCCTATAAACAGCCGGTGGAGTACTGGATGAATTTTACCAGCACAAAGATGGCGATCGGGTTCCATGATCTGAAGAATACGTATGGCAATCCAAAGAGATATATTAATTACGGATCCCATGGATGCGTCAATATGCCGAGAGACAAGGCGGAAGCACTTTATGGGATGATTGAAATCGGAACTCCGGTGATCACCTACTATCCCGAAGGATATGAGCTGAAAGAATAAGACGAAAAAAGAAAGCGTTTCAAAGATTGGGTTTGAAGCGCTTTCTTTTTATGTATCAGATATTCAGAATTTATTTTGCCGCCTTGCTGACTGCCATTCCGTTGCGGAAGGGACGGAAGACGCCGGCTTTCTCCAGTGTCTTTGCCAGAGCGAAGAAGACTAAGGAGTCAACGGGCCACATGATGATGTTTTTCAGAAGACGGGGCGGAAGGATTGCCATAAAGGCCTTGCCGCCCAGCATGGACAGCCACAGGGTATTCAGGAACAGATTGACTACAATCACAACAATTCCTTTTGCCACCAGCACCCGGCCAAGGGTCAGGTTCTTCTTATAATAGAAGCAGCCGTAGATCACAGCGGCCAGGATGGCATTGAAGGTGTAGCCGGGGAAGAAGACGCCGTCCGGCTTCAGGAAGAACTTGACGATATCCAGAATACCGGCGAAGAGGCCTCCGGTCACAGGGCCGAAGAGGAAATCCACCAGCTGGTTGGGAATACTGGAAAATCCGATCTTGATATAGGGGCCGATCTGGATAGAGGCCACATAGTTTAAGATAAGGGCCAGGGCTGCAAACATGGCAGCGGCTGCCAGAACCTGCGCCTTTTTCAGCTCGCGGCAGGAATCAGACAGCATTTTTACAAATTTCTGCATAAAAAATTACCTCCTTTGCAGAACTCGTACTACAATAGGAGATAATCCCAATCTTTACCTTCTGTTGCAGCGAGATGCGAATAATACACCGCAAGACCTCACCGCTCCTTCGCGGCTGCCTTTTCGTCCGTCCGTCAACTCCCTGTACAGGCGGCACTTAACGCGCATTACTCTACTCTGCATTTTTAACAGTTCTAGTATAATACGGATTCTGAAAAAAGACAAGGAAAACTTTTGTCAAGGGCTAAAACTTTTTATATTTTACACCGAATCGTATATTCGGCCAGCCAACTGAGAATGATTCTAGTATGGAAGAATGATTTTCAGGAGGACTTCAGATATGGCATTGAATAAAGTGGAAATCTGCGGTGTAAATACAGCCAGGCTTCCCGTGCTGACCAGTGCGGAAAAAGAAGACCTGTTCAAAAGGATCCGGTCTGGGGATCAGCAGGCCCGGGAGGAGTATATTAAGGGAAACCTTCGCCTGGTCTTAAGCGTGATCAAAAGGTTTTCTTCCAGCAATGAAAATCCGGACGACTTATTTCAGATCGGCTGCATTGGGCTTATGAAGGCTATTGACAATTTTGATACGGAGCTGAATGTGAAATTTTCCACGTATGCGGTTCCCATGATCATCGGAGAGATCCGGCGCTATCTGAGGGATAACAACAGTATCCGGGTGAGCCGTTCTCTTAGGGATACGGCTTATAAGGCAATTTATGCCAAAGAAAGCTATATGAAGCAGAATCAGAAGGAACCTACGATTGCGGAGATTGCTTCTGAGATCGGCATTCCCAAAGAGGAGATCGTCTACGCGCTGGATGCGATCCAGAGTCCCATGAGTCTCTATGAACCGGTGTACACAGAGGGAGGGGATACGCTTTATGTGATGGATCAGATCAGCGATAAGAAGAACCGGGAAGAAAACTGGATCCAGGATCTGGCTCTGAAGGATGCAATCGGACGGCTGGGAGAGCGGGAGCGCCATATCGTGGAACTGCGTTTTTTTGAAGGGAAAACGCAGATGGAGGTTGCCGGGGAGATCGGCATTTCCCAGGCTCAGGTGAGCCGTCTGGAGAAACATGCCCTGAAAAGTATGAGGAACTATCTGTCCTAACCGGAAGATATGTGCTATGATGAATTCAAAAGTTCTGGATCATACCAAAGGAGAAAAGAATGGAATTTTTGAGTGTTTTTGATGTGCTGGGGCCGAAGATGATCGGGCCGTCCAGCTCTCATACGGCAGGGGCGGTTTCTATAGGAAAGATGGCCCGGAAAATGTTTCCCGAACCGGTCAGGAGGGTGCGTTTTACACTGTACGGTTCTTTTGCCCAGACGTATCGGGGACACGGGACGGATAAGGCGCTGCTGGGCGGGATCCTCGGATTTGATACTTACGATATGCGCATCCGGGATGCGTTTCGGATTGCCGGGGAACAGGAAATCGAATATGAATATCTTGTAGATACGGAAGAAGTGATGGAACACCCGAATACGGTGGAGATTCAGCTCTGGGGGATTTCCGGCAGAGAGATGAGTGTGCGGGGAGAATCCACCGGAGGAGGAAGGATAAGAATCACCAGGATCAACGGGATCCGGGTGGAATTCACCGGAGAGTACAGCACGCTGATCGTGCGACAGTTTGACAAGCCGGGGGTCGTGGCCCATATTACAAGAAGTCTGGCAGATCAGAATGTGAACATTGCATTTATGCGCCTGTTCCGGGAGAACAAAGGGGAACTGGCCTATACGGTGGTGGAATCGGACGAGAAGATCCCCCGGGAAGTATTAAAAGAGATCGAGCAGAATCCCTTTGTGGAAGAGACGCTTTTGATCCAGCTGTAGGAGGAGAAGATGGATTTCAGATCAGGAAAAGAACTGCTGGAACTGTGCAGAGAGGAAGGACTGCCGATTTCAGAAATTATGAAGAGAAGAGAGACGGACAGCGGCCTGCGGACAGAGGAGGAGATGCTCCGGGAGATGGAGCAGGTTGCAGAGATTATGCAGGCGGCGGTAAAAAAGCAGCTGGAGAAGCCGGAGCGATCCCTCAGCGGTCTGATCGGAGGCGAAGGACGGAAGGTTTTGGAGTTTGGAAGCGGGAAAAGGAGTGTCTGTGATTCCCTGATGACCAGAGTGATTGCCTACAGCATGGCGGTGCTGGAGGTGAATGCTTCTATGGGACTGATCGTGGCTGCGCCCACGGCGGGTTCTTCCGGAGTGATTCCGGGCGCTCTTCTTGCGGTAAAAGAGGAGAGGGGGCTGACAGAGGAGGAAGTCCGGCAGGGACTTTTCTGTGCGGGCGCTGTGGGCTATCTTCTGATGAGAAATGCCTCTGTTTCAGGGGCAGAGGCGGGATGCCAGGCTGAGGTGGGATCTGCATCTGCCATGGCAGCGGCGGCGGTGACAGAGATGATGGGAGGAACTCCCGAAATGTGCCTGAGCGCAGCCGGCATGGCGCTTTCCAATCTTCTGGGACTGGTCTGCGATCCTGTGGCGGGGCTGGTGGAGGTGCCCTGCCAGAGCCGGAATTTTATTGGGGCGCTAAATGCAGTGGCCTGCGCACAGGTAAGTCTGAGCGGTGTGGATTTTCCCATTCCTTTTGATGAGATGGCGGAAGCGATGGGAAGGGTGGGAAGAAGCCTTCCCTTTGAACTGAAAGAAACAGCGCTGGGGGGTTGTGCGGCGACCCCGGCAGGCTGCGCTGTAAAATGCAGAATCTGCAAATGAGGGGAAAAACGCTCTGCGGTTGAAAACCCGGGCAGATTCCAGTATAATTGAGTGGAAAGAATACAGAAGATACAGATGGGAGTGTGGAAGATGAAGAGAGTAATCCTGGGAAAAACAGGAATTGAGATTTCAAATGTGGGTCTGGGCGGGATCCCGGTTCAGAGAATCACGCCGGAAAAGACGAGAGAACTTCTGGAGGAACTGGCAGAGCGGGGGATCAATTATATTGATACGGCCCGGGCCTATACGGTGAGTGAGGCGTATCTGGGACAGGCGCTGGAAGGAATGCGGGATCGGTTTGTGCTGGCGACCAAGAGTATGTCCCGGGACAGAGAACATATGGCGGAGGATATCAAGACAAGCCTTAAGAATCTGAGGACAGATTATATCGATCTGTATCAGGTACATAATCCCAGTATGGAACAGCTGGATCAGATCCTGGCGCCGGGGGGAGCGCTGGAGGCGTTAACGGAGGCGAAAGAACAGGGGAAGATCGGTCATCTGGGCCTGACTGCCCACTCGGCTCAGGTTTTCGAGCGGGCGCTGGATCTGCCCTGGGTGGAGACGATCATGTTTCCTTATAATATTGTAGAGACTCAGGGAGAAGAACTGATTGCAAAGTGCCGGGAGAGAGGAATCGGATTTATCTGTATGAAGCCGCTGGCGGGAGGGGCCATTGAGGATGCCCGTCTGGCGCTTCGGTTTATTGCTTCCAATGAAAATGTGACGGTGGTGATCCCTGGCATGTATGACAGAGAAGAAGTGGAGGAGAATTGCCGGGCTGTGGAGGAGAAAGGCCCTCTTACAGAAGAGGAGCAGGAGAAGATAGAGAAGATACGACGGGAGCTGGGCAGTAATTTCTGCAGAAGATGCAATTACTGTGCACCCTGTACCGTAGGGATCCAGATCCCCAGCGTATTTCTCTTTGAAGGATATCTCTCCCGGTATAATCTGGAAGGATGGGCCCGGGAAAGATACAGTACTCTGGCGGTGAAGGCTTCCGCCTGTGTGGAATGCGGCGCCTGTGAGAGCCGGTGTCCCTATCAGCTTCCGATTCGGGAGATGCTGAAGCGCTGCGCCCGGTCTTTCGGAGAGTAATCCGATTCTTTCACCCGGAACCAGTAGGTGTAGAGGTCCTGAAAGCCCAGGCTCTGGTAGAGCGCTTTGGCATTCTGATTATCCTTTACCACCTGCAGATAGGCGCGGGAGGCGCCCAGATCCCGTCCGGCATTTAAGATAGAGGTGCACAGGCTGCGGGCATACCCCCTTCGGCGGAAGGAAGGATGGACATGGATGGCATAAAGGCCGATATAATTCCGGTCCAGGATCCCCAGTCCTGTAGCTGCGATGCGGCCATCCTCCCAGATGGAGGCGCAGATCGTTTCTTTCGGAATCGCGCGGTACATGGAGGGGACGACCAGACGGTGCATGGCGTTGGTTGTTCCCTTGAGGGCAAAAAGGCCGTTGATCCAGCGGTCGCTGACTTTGTGTTCCAGCAGTACCCGGCCATTTTCAGGGCAGGAAAAATGCTCCGGAAGATCCAGGTCCATCACTTCGGTGATATGTTCTGTGTGGTAGCCTCTGGAGCAGAGCCGTTTTTCAAAGTCCGGTTCCAGCAGAGGAGTGATCTTGAAAATGGCAGGAGTGCCCCAGTCCCGGTAGATATTCTCACAGTAGAAGATTTTTTCATCCAGGGGAAGGGAGGAAGGACCCAGCTGTTCCACGCTGTTGGTCCGGTGGGTATAAAAATAGGAAAAACGCAGAACCCACCCGTCATAAAACTGGATCTGGTGGGAGGGCCAGGCGTTTAAAGAGAGATCTTCGATCAGTTTGATTTCGCGTTTCATAGACAGTACCTCCGCAAGGATTATAGCAAGAAATTTTGGAAAATTCCAGATTTTTGTATACAGAACGGACAGAAAATGATAGAATAAGAGACAGCAAAAGATTGTGGAGTTAAGGAGAGATTCAAATGTCCAGATTTTTGAAGGTAATCGTTAATATAATTCTGGTCGGTGCGATCCTGACGGCAGCGTCTCTTCTGGTTCCGCCGCTGGCGGGAGTTC
>URYM01000110.1 GCA_900552095.1 uncultured Blautia sp.
ACGAGATCTAGTACGGTCTCGTGGGCTCGGAGATGTGTATAAGAGACAGCAGCAGGCTGATGGAGGCGGAAGAAACGGGCTTTGCGGGGAGTATAAGAGCCGGCTGGATCATTTTTTCTGTCCTTTCCCTGGGAGGGGTTCTTCCATTTGCTCTGGGCAGAACGCAGAGGCAGGGGACGGCCGGGAGGAAGGTACTGGTAGGTACTGGTGCCGTACTCCTGTTTCTGATGGCCAGTCTGCTTCTTCTGCGGGCCGTTTTTGGCGCGCAGGGAATGGGGTATAAAAAGTTTCCCATGGCAGATCTTATGGCGGGAACCAGTCTGCCCGGCGGTTTTTTGCAGAGACTTGATATTCTGTGGATTACCGTTCTTTTGCTGAGCCTTCTCTTTGCTGCGGGGAGTCTTTTGTTTTACGCCTCTTTTGTGGCAGAGCAGTTTTCCCTTCCGGGAAGCCGGATTCCGGTCCTGATCCTTACAGGGGCACTGGCGCTTCCGGCTGTGACAGGGGAGGGGCTGGAGGAATTTTATCTTCCCTTTCTCGGGATTGTGGGAATGCCTGTACTTCTTGTTCTTATGCTGTGCATGGGGATTCTGGGAAGGAGAAAAAGATGAGCAGAAAAGGAATGTTCCGGGGGATTTTGCTGACAGCCTTTTTTCTCGTCTCCTGCGGGGTGGAGCCGGAAAAGAGGGCCTATCCGCTGGCTGTCACTCTGGATGTGAGGGACGGACGGTATGAGGCGGGGTTCGGGATGGGGGATCTCTCCGCGCTTACCGGTCAGGGAAAGGCGGAGAAAGAAGAAAAAGAACCTCAGATTTACACAGGGGATACCCTGAAAGAGGTGCGGGAGGATTACAGCCGGAGTCAGCAGTATTATCTGGACACAGGGCATGTGCAGGCGGTGCTTCTGGGGGAAGGTCTTCTGGAGGAAGAAGCTTTTCTGGAACAGGCGCTGGCTGAGATGGAAGATAACAGGATGCTGGGGAGCGGCTGCTACGTCTTTTCCTGCAAGGAGCCGGAAGTATTTCTGAAACTGGATGGAAGTGAGGTGGATTCTCTGGGGGAATATCTGGCGGGGGTTTATAAAAACCGTCCTTCTGATCAGAGGGAGGATGCGGTTACCCTGCAGGAAGTCTATACCGCCTGGCATGACAGAGGGGAACTTCCGCCGCTTCCCGCGGTGACTCTGGGGGAAAACCAGAAGATTCTTGTGGATAATCCTGATTAAAAGACAGCTTCCCGGGGAAAACTTCTGACAGAATACTCCTTTCGGAGGAGGAGAAGCGGAGGGAAGGAAAGTGGAAGAAAAAAAGATGGGAAGACAGCTGTTTTTTGCGGCGGCGATCATCCTGTACGGGATTTTTCTGGGGATGCCGGTCTGGGGCCAGAGCTGCCTGCAGAGGGGGATTGCCAGGGAGGTTCTCCGCTTTCATGTGCTGGCAGACAGCGACAGCACAGAGGATCAGATTCTGAAAATGCAGGTGAAGGACGTGCTGGTAGAGAAGTTAAACGGGCTGCTGCAGGACTGTGAAAACGCTGCGGAAAGTGAGAAAGCGGTACAGGAAAATCTGGGGCAGATTGAAACCTGGGCTGCGGAGGAGATCCAAAGGAGGGGATTTTCCTGTCCGGTGAGCGCCGCTTTGGAAAATGTCTGGTTTCCGGAGAAGTCCTACGGGGACTGTACTTTTCCAGAAGGAGAATACCGGGCGCTTCAGGTGAAGATCGGGGAGGCAAAAGGGCAGAACTGGTGGTGCCTGCTTTTCCCCGGACTCTGTTTTGCAGGGACTGTGGAGGGAGAGGTGCCGCCGCCGCAGAAAGAAAAGCTCCGTCAGGTCCTCACACAGGAGGAATACGAGGCAGTCACAGGAAAGGAAAATCTGCATTTCGGATTTAAGTGGTTTTGACATTTCTGCTTGAATTCTAGGGGTATACGGGTTAGAATAAACTGAAAAGATGAGAGAAATGGAGAAAAGCCATGAAGATAGACAGACAGGCGCCCATCGGTGTTTTTGATTCGGGCGTGGGCGGGCTGACCGTTGCCCGTGAGATCATGAGAAATCTTCCCAACGAGAAGATCGTGTATTTCGGGGATACGGCACGGGTGCCTTACGGTACCAAATCCCAGGCGACCGTACTGCGCTATTCCCGTCAGATCGTCCGTTTTCTGCAGACGCAGGAGGTGAAAGCCATTGTGGTGGCCTGCAATACGGCGACAGCTCTGGCGCTGGACGAGATCGAGAAGGAACTGGAGATTCCTATCATCGGTGTGGTGCGTCCGGGGGCGAAGGTGGCTGTGCAGGCGACGAAAAATAAGAGGATCGGCGTGATCGGGACAGAAGGGACGATCCACAGCCACATCTACCGCTCCTGCATTCAGCAGATAGACCCGGAGATTTCTATTTTTGGAAAGCCCTGTCCTCTCTTTGTTCCGCTGGTGGAGGAGGGATGGCTGAAAGATCCGGTTACGGAGACAGTGGCCAGGAGATATCTGGCGGAACTGCAGAAGAAGGAGATTGATACGCTGATCCTGGGATGTACCCACTATCCCCTGCTTCGGGGGCTGATCGGAGAGGTGATGGGAGATCAGGTGACTCTGGTAAATCCGGCTTATGAGACGGCACAGGCGCTGAAGCGTCTTCTGAAAAGAGAGGATATGGCCAGCGACGGGACTAAGGAGGAAGAATTTCCCTATCGCTTTTTTGTCAGCGATGCGGCGGATAAGTTTTCCCGTTTTGCCACCTCCATTCTTCCCTACGATGTGAAAATGACGCAGCAGATTGATATTGAAAGGTATGAAAGAGAATGACAAAAGAGGTAGTTGTCCGGGTCCGGGGGATTCAGTTTGTAATCGGAGGGGATCAGAGACAGGAGGAAGCTGAGCCGGTGGAAGTGTTCAGCATGGGAGAGTACTATTTCCGAAACGGAACGCATTATATCAAATATGATGAGATGATGGAGGGATTCACGGAGAAAACTCAGAACCTGATCAAGATCAGGGATCACAGTGTGGAATTAAGAAAAAAGGGACTGACCAACGTACATATGGTTTTCGAGGAGCAGAAGAAAAATATTTCCTATTATCAGACGCCCTTTGGAACGATGGAGATGGGAATCGCAGCTACCCGGGTGGACATGAAGCAGGAAGAGGACGAGATGAACGTCCATATCGAGTATGCACTGGAAGTAAATGAAAGCCATGTGGCGGACTGTGATATCCAGATCGGTGTGGCTTCCAGGGAGAAAAAAGAATTTCTGGCAGAAGCATACCGCTGGTGAAAAAAGATCAGACAGAGGAAGCCCCGGAGGGCTGTAACTCCGGGGTTTCTTTTTTTATGGATTTTTGGTAAAATAAAAAAGAATATGCATCTGTCAAAGATACATACAAAAAAGAGAAAGAAGGTGAAGCTGTGGTTGAGTTAGACCAGTTCAAATACATTTTGAACAATTATGCAGGGCCATTAGTGGAAGTGAGGGATTCACTTTGACCTGGCTAACAAAGAAAAACGGATCCAGGAATTAGAACGTGAGATGGAGGCGCCGGACTTTTGGGATAATCCGGAGCGTTCCCAGGAAATGACGAAACAGCTGAAGAGCTTAAAGGATGATATGGACACGTATCAGAGCCTGATTTCCCAGAAAGAGGATATGGAGACCCTGATTGAGATGGGTTATGAGGAGAACGATCCGGAGGTGATTCCGGAGATTCAGGAACTTCTTGAACAGTTTGAGAAGAACTTTGAGGCGATCCGGATCAAGACCCTGCTCTCAGGAGAGTATGATAAGTGCAATGCGATCGTAAAGCTGAATGCGGGAGCGGGCGGAACAGAGGCCTGCGACTGGTGCGGAATGCTCTACCGGATGTACACCCGGTGGGCGGAGAGCAAAGGCTATACGCTGGAAGTTCTCGACTATCTGGACGGGGATGAGGCCGGCGTAAAATCAGTGACTTTCCAGGTCAACGGGGAGAATGCCTACGGTTATCTGAAATCAGAAAAAGGAGTGCACCGTCTGGTGCGGATTTCGCCCTTTAACGCGGCGGGCAAGCGGCAGACCTCCTTTGTCTCCTGCGATGTCATGCCGGATATAGAGGAAGATCTGGATGTGGAGATTAAGGAGGATGAGCTGCGGATCGATACGTACCGTTCCAGCGGCGCCGGCGGGCAGCACATCAATAAGACTTCTTCTGCGATCCGGATCACCCATCTGCCCACAGGGATTGTGGTCCAGTGCCAGAATGAGCGGTCTCAGTTCCAGAATAAAGATAAAGCAATGCAGATGCTGAAGGCAAAACTGTATATGCTCAAACAGCAGGAAAATGCAGAGAAACTGTCCGGCATCCGGGGAGAGGTGACAGAGATCGGATGGGGAAACCAGATCCGCTCTTACGTGATGCAGCCGTACACCATGGTGAAGGATCACAGAACCGAGTGTGAGACCGGAAATGTGGACAGCGTGATGAATGGAAATATTGACCTGTTTATGAATGCCTATCTGAAGTGGATTGCACTGAAGAACGAGGAAAAATAGGAGGTATCTATGGGACTTATAAAAGCAGCGGCGGAGGCACTGACCGGCGGACTGGCGGATCAGTGGCTTGAGGTGATCGAACCTTTTGAGATGAGCGATACCACGGTGTTTACCAGAGGTGTGAAAACCGGGAGAAAGGGAGCAAACAGAAAGGGAAGCAGCGATGTGATTTCCAATGGATCAGTGATCCATGTGTATGAGAATCAGTTTATGATGCTGGTGGACGGAGGAAGGATTGTGGATTTTACGGCAGAGCCGGGATACTACAATGTGGAACTCTCCTCCGCCCCTTCCCTGTTTTCCGGAAGCTTCGGGGATGCGGTGAAAGAGACTTTTGAGCGCTTTAAGTTCGGAGGTGCTTCCCCCCTGAATCAGAAGGTATATTATGTGAATACCCAGGAGATTAAGGGGATCAAGTTCGGCACCAGAAACCCCATCAATTATTTCGACAATTTCTATAACGCGGAGCTGTTTTTAAGAGCCCATGGAACGTATTCGATCCAGGTAACGGATCCGGTTCGTTTTTACGGGGAAGTGATTCCGAAAAATATGGATCGGGTGGAGATCCAGGAGATCAATGAGCAGTATCTTTCAGAATTTATGGAAGCTCTGCAGGCCTCCATCAACCAGATGTCTGCTGCCGGTGAGCGTATTTCTTATGTGCCCTCCAGGGGGAGAGAACTTTCCAGGTATATGTCGGAGGCTCTGGATGAAGACTGGAAGAAAACCCGGGGGATGGAGATCAGGGCGGTGGGAATCGCCAGCATTTCCTATGACGAGGAATCCAAGAAGCTGATCGAGATGCGCAACCGGGGCGCCATGATGGGAGATCCCATGGTGAGGGAAGGTTATGTGCAGAGTACCATAGCGGAGAGCATGAAGCAGGCGGCGGGCAACAGCAGCGGCGCCATGGCCGGATTTATGGGACTGGGCATGGGGATGCAGAGCGCCGGAGGATTTCTGAACACGGCATCTGCGGTAAATCTCCAGCAGATGCAGCAAATGCAGCAGCAGGCGGCTCAGAACCAGCAGACAGTTCAGGGAGCCGGGAACCGGAACGCTGCGGGGGCGCCGGGAACTTCTGCAGCTTTCGGGGAATGGACCTGCAGCTGCGGCGCGGTAAACGGTGGGAAATTCTGCGGAAACTGCGGGCAGCCGCGTCCCGTAAGTGAAACCTGGACCTGCAGCTGCGGATCGGTAAATGGCGGCAGGTTCTGTCAGGAGTGTGGAAAACCGAGACCATAGATGGGGGCAGTTTATGTCAGCAATTACGTATAAATGTCCCAACTGCGGCGGAGAGCTGAAATTTGATCCGGGGAAACAGCAGTATCACTGTGAATATTGTATTTCGGACTTTGACCAGGAGACGCTGGATCAGCTGCAGCCGGAGCGGGGGACTGAGGAGAAAGCAGAGGATCAGGAGGGAGCGGTGGTCTACTCATGTCCCAGCTGCGGAGCGCAGATCATAACAGATGAGACGACGGCGGCTTCTTTCTGCTACTACTGTCATAATCCGGTGGTGCTCTCGGGACGGCTGGAGGGAGAATATCTGCCGGATGCCATTCTTCCATTTTCCATCACCCGGGAGCAGGCATTGGAAGCCTTTGAAAAATTTGTGAAGAGCCGACGGTTTGTACCTCGTTCTTTCCTGTCTCTTATACACATCTGACGCTGCCGACGATCTT
>URYM01000111.1 GCA_900552095.1 uncultured Blautia sp.
GGGCCTGATCGCCCAGCGGATCGGCAAATCGGTGGAAGTAGAATTTCTGCTGGCCGCGGAGCATACGAAGACAGGGCTTGCGGACATTTCTATTGATGATCTGATCAAAGAGGGGGTTCACATGCCCGTGGTGGTGGAAGAGAACCCGGAAGAAGAATAAATCAGGAGGAGAAAGAAAATGGCAAGAAGAGGAGGATTTCCCGGCGGTATGGGTATGCCGGGCAACATGAATAATCTGATGAAGCAGGCGCAGAAAATGCAGAAGCAGCTGGAGGAGAACCAGAAGGCGCTGGAGGAGAAGGAATTTACAGCTACAGCAGGAGGCGGAGCTGTGGAAGTGACAGTTTCCGGAAAGAAGGAAGTGACGAAGGTGAAGCTGACGGAAGAAGTGGTAGATCCCGATGACATTGAAATGCTGGAGGATTTGATTATGGCTGCAGTGAATGAGGCTCTGCGCAAGATGGAAGAAGAGAGCACAGCGGCAATGTCGAAGCTGACCGGCGGCCTGGGCGGAGGCTTCCCGTTCTGATATGGAATATTACAGCAGTCATATCAGCAAATTGATCGAGCAGTTGTCGGGACTCCCGGGAATCGGTGTGAAATCTGCCCAGCGTCTGGCATTTCATATTGTCAATATGCCGGTGGAGCAGGCGCGGCAGCTGGCTGAGTCGATTACATCCGCCCGGGAAAATGTGCGTTACTGCAGAAACTGCTGCACACTGACGGATCAGGATCTGTGTCCGATCTGCAGTAATCCTGCCCGGAATCAGAAAGTGATCATGGTGGTGGAAAATACGCGGGATCTGGCAGCTTACGAGAAAACGGGAAAATACGATGGCGTGTATCATGTACTTCACGGAGCGATTTCCCCCATGTTGGGGATCGGGCCGGGAGATATACGGTTAAAGGAGCTCATGCACCGGCTGCAGGGAGAGGTGGATGAGGTGATCATTGCCACGAATTCCAGCCTGGAAGGGGAGACGACAGCTATGTACATCAGCAAACTGATCAAGCCCACCGGGATTAAGGTGAGCCGGATCGCCAGCGGTGTTCCCGTGGGCGGAGATCTGGAATATATTGATGAGGTAACGCTTTTAAGAGCTTTGGAAGGACGTGTGGAATTATGACGGAAAGGCGTCTGCCGGAGGCGGCGGTATCTGCAGGCCGGATGAGGAAAAACCGTTATCTGCAGCAGGAACTGAATCAGGAGTTTTATAGCTGTATTGAGGATATTGTGTATCATCCGGTGGTAATGGAGATGAAGAAATTTTATCAGCACTGTGAGACAGACTGTTACCGGCACTGTCTCAGTGTGGCCTACTATAATTTCAGAATCTGTAAGGCGCTGCGGCTGGATGCCAGATCAGCGGCCAGAGGAGGGATGCTCCATGATCTTTTCCTGTATGACTGGAGAACACACAGTGAAGAGACAGGCGATAAGCTACATGCGATGACTCATCCCTGGACGGCCTACCGCAATGCAAAAAAATATTTTAAGCTGAATTCCATTGAAAAAGAAGTGATCACAAAACATATGTGGCCAACCACGCTGATCCCGCCCAGACACTGGGAAACGTATGTGATCTGTTTTACAGATAAATACTGTGGTTCAGCAGAGATCCTGGAATATTATTCTCAGAGACTGGCCCGATACAGGATCCTGAAACCTCTCTCCCGGAAGATGAATGAACTGTGCGTCAGGATTTCAGGAATCCATAAGGTGCTGGAGAGTCAGAATCTGTTGATTCCATCGCCGGAATTCCCGGTTCCGGAGAGGACGGTGAGGGCCGATTCTTTTGCCGGGCAGCTTAAGAGAAGAAAATCTTCCTGGGGAAAGCATTCTTCTGTGCGGAAACGCAGATCTTTTGCGTGACCGGAGAAGGTGAACAGGATTCCTTTTACAATGGCATCGGCCATGCGGAAGACGGCGGAGAGCCGGGTGGTCTGAAGCAGAAAATGTTCCAGAGAACCGGAAGCTCCCACAATTCCGGTGATAAAGATATCTCCTGCATCCGGCAGATTTTTGCGGACTCCTGCGCCGGGACGTATGGATCCCAGTCCGACGGAGATATATCCCACATGGCCGGGAGAACCAAGAGAAGCATCCACTGCGATTGTGAGAGCAGAGGGATGCTTTTTTTTAATCATTTCCAGAACAGAAGCCAGATTCAGCGCGTGGACAGGTTCTTCCAGAGTCCCGTAGATAAAGCTGTGCTGCCAGCGATGACATAAAAGCTGGCGGCCGATGAGAGGCCCAAGGCTGTCCCCGGTGATCCTGTCGCTGCCAATGCACAGGAAGACCAGTTCCTTCCAGGGCTTTTCCACCATCCGCATACATTTCTGAAGCAGGTATGCCAGCTCCTGGCTGGCGGTTTCTTTTTTTTCATCTATATAAAATATCTGCCCGTCCATAGCAAACCTCTCTTTCTTATGAGGATTTTACCCGTTTACTAAATAGAATATTCACCGGAGAAAGGAAAAATTCTACCGCAAAAAATGTCGCTGAAAAAAGAGTTTTTCCGTGCAGAATGTGATAAATTTTGCGGAAGCGCCGTGGTATGGTGAAGGCCAAAGGGGTGAATAAATATGATAGAGATTGTTTACAAGGAGGAAAAAAAGGAAGCGAAGGGAAATGAAGCGATTTTTCAGCTGCCCAGGAACATCAGACAAATCGGTGAGGGAAAATCTTATCTGAAAATTTACATGGAGGACTATGTATACACTTATCTGCAGAAGATTGCCAGAGAAGAGCCGGTGAAGGGGCGGGGGAGCATTCTTCTGGGAAAATACAACTGGGATTCGGGCGTCTCCTATATTTTTATTCAGAGCGCTCTGTACGTAGAAGAGATGGAACCGGCCCGGGAGCACATTGCGCTGGATGAGGAAGTCTGGAGGAAGATTGGCAGTCAGACGGAAACATTTTTCCCGGGGCAGGAGATTGTGGGCTGGAGTCTGTTTCTCCCTGTAAATGGACAGGAGATCAGCGATACGATCCTTCATACTCATCTGGATCATTTTGGTGGAAATGATAAGGTGTTTTTCTTCTATCAGCCCCAGGAAAAGGAGGAATCTTTTTATACATATGAAAATGGTCAGATGGCGCCCCAGGGGGGCTATTACATTTACTATGAAAAAAATGAACCGATGCAGTCTTATATGATTGAACAGAACAGGAATCGTTCGATAGAGGAAGAGCTGACGGTGCCGGATCGGGCCGTGAGTCATTTCCGTCAGACGATCACAGAGAAGACGGAACAGAAGCAGCATGTTCAGGTGAGAAAACTGGTATATGGGACAAGCGCTTGTCTGGCAGTTACCGCGCTGGCGCTGGGGATCACATTTATGAATCATTATGATGGAATGAAGAAGACGGTAGATACTGTTCTGGAGGGGGGAATGGAGGAGAAAAGCCAGGAAGCAAATGGACAGGCGAAAGGAGAGAAGAAAGAAGAGACGGTGGAGCTTCCGGAGGAAGAAAAGAATGCGGAACCCTCTGCTCCTCCTGAATCCCAAAAGGAAGAGGAGGAAATACCCGAGAGCTGGAAAGAAACGGAGAAAACGCCTGCAGCTGAGCCGGCGGAGATTCCGGAAAAAAGTTCCGAAGCAGAAAACGCTTCGGCAGCGGGAAAAACGCTCTATACAGTAAAGAAGGGAGATACGCTGAGCCAGATCAGTGCAGCCCATTACGGGACAGTTTCTATGGTGAGCCGGATCTGTCAGGCGAACAGTATAACACCGGAAGATATTATTTATGAAGGGCAGAAGCTGGAGCTGCCGTAAAAGGGCCCTGCAATACATGCCCTGCGGGCAGGCTTGCTTCGCAAGGTGAGGTATGTTATAATTTACGGAATAAAAGTACGAAAAGGAGCGCGCATGAGAGCTTTGATAGATGACCGGGAGGAAGGAAGCAGGAAGGAAGAGGCACCTGAAATCAGACCGGAAGAGGAACGGATCCCGGAGGAAGACTGGGAAGAAGATCTGGAAGAGGATTGGGATGATCTGGAAGAGCGTCTGGCGGAGAGTCTGAGTCAGGTTCGGGAGGAGGTTTCTCAGAAAATAGCGCAGGCGGCGGAGAGAGCGCAGGCCCGGGCAGAAGAAAAAGCTCCGGAAAAAGAGGCTCCGGCAGAAAAGGAAGAGGAAGCCGATCGGGAAAGCGGAACCGGAGAAATTCCGGGTGCCAAGATTTCCGGAGAGGAGAGTCTGGCCGGACGGGAGGCAGCGGCTGCAGAGGAACCTGGTTCTGCGGAAAGTGCAGAGGCTGACCGGGAGGAAACAGAAGAAGACCGGAAGGAGCCGGAAGCATTTCCGGAAAAGAAGGACAGCCTCCTTAGCAGGATAAAAAGAGGATTAAAGAAGGAAAAAAAGCAGGACAAAAAAGAAACCGAGCCGAAAGTCCGGATAAAGGAACTGGGAGCAAAACTGCGGGAGAGCGGGTCACGGGTAAAAAATGGGATAAAGAACTGGTATGAGGGGAAGCATTATCTGGAAAATCAGGAGGATGAAATCTCTTCCTATCGGACTCGGATCTGGCTGAACCGGAGGAAGACCATAATCCGTCGGGCTTCGCTTATCATAGGAGTGCTTCTGATCGTGTTTTCTGTCAAGGCGGTCATTGATCACTGGCATTATGGAGGGTACGAGGTGCTTTCCATGATGGAAAATGAAGAGAGCGGCAGCCAGTATGCGGAAATGAATGGAAATCTTCTGAAATACAGTGCAGATGGGGCATCGCTGGCAGATGGAAAGGAAGATATACTGTGGTCAGATACTTTCGAGATGACCAGTCCCAATGTGGATATTTGCGGAGGGACAGCAGCGATTTATGATCAGAGAGGTTCCACGATTGCAATTTATAATGAGAAGGGATCATTAGGAAAAGTAGCGACGGAGTATCCCATTTTAAAAGTCAGAGCTGCTTCCCAGGGAGTTGTGGCGGCTATGCTGGAAGACGGGGAGAATACCTGGCTGAATGTATACAGTCCTTCGGGTGAAAAAATTGTTGCGAGCAAGACGCGGGTAGACAGTCCGGGGTATCCGGTGAATTTTGATCTGTCTGAGGACGGCATGCTGATGGCGGTATCCTATTTATATATAGAAGGGAATACAAGCACCAGTAAAATTGTATTTTACAATTTTGGAAATGTGGGGCAGAATCAGACAGACAATATTGTAAAGGAAATTGAATATCCGAACCTTATTATTCCGCAGATTGAATATCTGGATAACAGTACGGCTCTGGCCTTCCGGGAAGATGGATTTTCGGTATATGAAGGCGGACAGATCCCCGATGAAGACAGGAGTGTAGAGATTGATGATGAAATCATCAGTGCTTTCCACGATGATAGCTGTGTAGGTGTCATTCTTCACGGGCAGGATGGAGAGAGCAAATATACGATGCGGGTCTATGGCATGAATGGACGTGTCCGATTTGAGGAAAATTTTGATGCGGACTTTACAACCGTACGTATCAGCGGTGATAATATTCTTCTCTATAATGACACACAGCTGTGTGTTTACAGTATGAAGGGAGTAGAGCGGTTTAACGAAACGATAAAAGAAGGAAGTATCCGGGATGTCTATAAGATAGATTCCAACAGGTACATTGCCATCCTCAGCACGGGCGTATGTACTTTCAAACTAAAATAGGCAGGACGTGTAAAGATGAGTTGGTTAAGTTACGTGTTTTTTATACTGGCCGCGTGGATGATCTTTCGGGGAGCGAGAAAAGGATTTTTGCGGATGGCACTCTCCATGGGCTGCACCGTTCTGGTGCTTCTGATCGCTGTATGGCTGAACCCCAGGATTGGAGATTATATCCGTAGCCAGGAAAAGCTTTATGGAAAGATAGAAGCAGGCTGCGCAGGATTTCTGGAAGAACATTTCTGGAATGAAATTCCCGAGGAGGCAGGAAAGACAACGGATCTGCAGCAGGGGCTGATTGAAAAACTGCCGATACCGGAAGTATTCCGGGAAAAACTGGCAGAAAATAATACAAGCCAGATCTATGAGCTGCTGCGGGCGGAAAATTTTAAAGAATATCTGGCGGGAGCGCTGGCCTACTGGATCTGCAGCGCGATCGCTTTTGCCGTTACTTTTTTTGCGGCATACCTTCTTGCTCAGCTGATTCTCTGTGCGCTGGACCTGCTTACGGGACTGCCCGGTATCCTGTCTCTTATACACATCTGACGCTGCCGACGATCTTACGCG
>URYM01000112.1 GCA_900552095.1 uncultured Blautia sp.
CTTAAGGACGTATGCGAAAAAGAAGCAGATTTATATTGCGACCCAGTTTAATCACCCCAGGGAACTGACGGGGAAAGCAAGGAGGCTGCTGCGTCTTCTGACAGAGATGGGGATTGTTATCAAAAATCAGGCGGTACTTTTGAAAGGAGTTAACGACAGTCCCCGGGTTCTGGGACAACTTTTGAAAGATCTGACTGCCTCAGGGGTGGTACCTTACTATGTCTTCCAGTGCCGGCCTGTGCGGGGAGTGAAAAATCAGTTTCAGGTACCACTGAAAGAGGGAATCCGCATTGTAGACGGAGCAAAAAATATGCAGAACGGACAGGGAAAATGCATCCGTTACTGTATGTCGCTGCCCCAGGGCAAGGTAGAGGCAGTGGGAGAGCTTCTAAATGGAGAGACAATCTTTAAATTCCATCAGGCAAAGGATCCAAAAGATGCGGCGAGAATTTTTACGCTGAAGCTGGAAGAGGGGCAGGGATGGCTGGATCTGTGATTCTCTTTCTGTGACACAACAAAAAAAGAACGGATCGTTTTCACGATCCGTTCTTTTTAATGAGGGGGGAGATAGTGAGTGGTTCATCAACTATCTGTCCTTTATTATAGAGAGGAACTGTGACAGGAATATGTACAAATTCTAAAAGAATTAGAAAATTTATAAAGATAAACGAAAAAAAGCGGGAAGAGAATCCAACATTTGCTATTTCAGGTCAAATATGCTACCATAATTTTAAGATGTCAAGGTCATAAATTTTGGCTGCACTCAAACATTAGCAAAATGTGTGCCGGAGGGCACAGCCAGGACAACAGAAAAACTGTTGGGCAGAAGGGAGTTTTTATGGAGACAAGACCTTATATTTCCTGGGAACAGATCGGAAATTTTATGACGGATGCTTTTGCAGCGGCGGGGGTGCCGCGGCAGGAGGCGGCGCTCTGTGCAGATGTACTGATGGAGAGCGACAGAAGGGGAATTGAGAGTCATGGATGTAACCGGTTTAAGCCGATTTATATCGACCGGATCCGCGCAGGGATCCAGAAACCGGTAACAGAGGTTGAGGTGCTGAGGGAAACGAAGACGACGGCTGTTCTGGATGCCCATGATGGTATGGGCATGGTGGCGAGCTTTCAGGCAATGGAGATGGCTGTGGCAAAGGCGAAAGAATGTGGGCTTTCCATGGTAACGGTGAGAAATTCCACACATTACGGGATTGCCGGATATTGGAGTACCATGGCAACGAAAGCGGGAATGATCGGAATTACCGGGACAAATGCCCGGCCTTCCATAGCGCCTACTTTTGGGGTGGAAAATATGCTGGGAACGAACCCGCTGACAGTAGGGATGCCCACAGATGAGGAATTTCCTTTTATGCTGGATTGTGCCACTTCAATTACGCAGAGAGGAAAGCTGGAATACTACGCGAGAAGCGGGCAGGCAGCGCCTTCGGGGATGGTGATTGGTTCGGACGGACAGGCAATGACAGACAGCGGGGAGATTCTGCAGGCACTCACGAGAGGAGAGGCAGCTCTGGCACCTCTTGGCGGAATTGGCGAGGAACTGGGAGGTTATAAAGGGTATGGCTATGCAACGGTGGTGGAGGTGCTTTCGGCGGCTCTGCAGGCGGGCAGCTATCTCAAAATGCTGAATGGAAAGAGTGAAAGCGGAGAAAAACAGCCGTATCATCTGGGGCATTTTTTCCTGGTGATCGATCCGGAAGCTTTTATGGGAAGAGAGACTTTTCAGAAGATTTGCGGAGAGATCCTGCGGCAGCTTCGGGCTTCCCGGAAAGCGCCGGGACATGACAGGATTTATACAGCCGGCGAGAAGGAGTATCTGACCTGGCTGGAGCGGAAAGAAAAAGGAGTCCCGGTAGGGGAAAGTGTGCAGAAGGATCTGATGGCGGTGCGTGACTGCTACCATCTTCCTTATAGATTTTCATTTGAGAAATAAGAGAAAAGGAGAACATGCAAATGAAGCAGGATATGATTGTGATTCTGGATCTGGGAAGTACAGAGAATACAGTTCTGGCGCGGGAAATCCGCAGCCTGGGTGTGTACAGTGAGATTTATCCCCATGACATTACGGCGGAAGAGTTAAAAGGTCTTCCCAATGTGAAGGGAGTTATTCTCTACGGAGGTCCCAATCGTGTAGTGGACGGAGTGGAAATTGATGTAAGACCGGAGATTTATGACTTGGATCTTCCTTTTATGGCGATTGATCACGCACCGACCAAATGCACGTCTTACAGTACGTATGCGGAGGCGGAAAAACATCTGAAAGATTTTGTCTTTGATACCTGTGGAGCAGAAGCTAACTGGAATATGAAAAACTTTATCGCAGATCAGATCGAACTGGTTCGCCAGCAGGTGGGGGATAAAAAGGTTCTGCTTGCCCTGTCAGGCGGTGTGGACAGTTCTGTAGTTGCCGCACTTCTGATCAAAGCAATCGGAAAACAGCTGACCTGTGTTCATGTCAATCACGGCCTGATGAGAAAGGGTGAGTCGGAGAGCGTAGTGGAAGTGTTTAAAAATCAGCTGGATGCCAATCTGGTTTATGTGGATGCTTCCGAGCGTTTTCTGGGCAAGCTGGAAAATGTGACAGATCCGGAGCAGAAGAGAAAGATTATCGGTGCTGAATTTATCCGTGTGTTTGAGGAGGAAGCGCGTAAACTGGAGGGAATTGAGTTCCTGGGTCAGGGAACAATCTATCCGGATATTGTGGAGAGCGGAACAAAGACGGCAAAGATGGTGAAGTCTCATCACAACGTGGGAGGACTGCCGGAGGATCTGCAGTTTGAGCTGGTAGAGCCTTTAAAGCAGCTTTTCAAAGATGAAGTCCGCGCCTGCGGTCTGGAACTGGGACTGCCGACAGAGATGGTTTACCGTCAGCCGTTCCCCGGACCGGGACTTGGCGTGCGCTGTCTTGGCGCAATTACCAGAGAACGTCTGGAAGCGGTTCGTGAGGCAGACGCTATTTTGAGAGAAGAGTTTAAAAATGCCGGACTGGATAAAAAGGTATGGCAGTACTTTACTGTAGTGCCCGACTTCAAGTCTGTGGGTGTGCGGGATAATGCCAGGTCTTTTGAATATCCGGTGATCATTCGTGCGGTGAATACGGTGGATGCCATGAGCGCGACCATCGAGCAGATTGACTGGCCGGTGCTTCTGAAGATCACAGACCGAATTATGAAAGAAGTAAAAAATGTGAATCGTGTCTGCTATGATCTGAGCCCGAAGCCAAATGCGACGATAGAGTGGGAATAAGTTCAGACATTCTGATCCACCCTCTATTATCCCCATAAGGGCATAAAAGAACGACCTTTGACAAGGCAGAAAAGCCAGTGTCAGGTCGTTCTTTTAACTTCAGACAGTCTATGCTCAGGGACGGTTATTCAGTGAAATTGCCTGCGCGTTTTATCCTGCTTTCAATTTTGGAAATATTTGGCTGAGTCGTTCCTAAGAGATCAGCTATTTCTGATTGTGTTTTGCCTTCGGCCCGAAGCTGGGAGATGGTTGTCTCCATCTGACTGAACGGTTTTGTCCGGCAGGTTCGCGACTGAGAAATAATAGCGGCATCATCGTAACTGCGAACTTCAACCATAATGGTCTCAGAAGGTGTCCGGCGTTTCAGTCTTAAGACATTATCCTTTTTATGAATTTCCACATCTTTACTGGACATTAAATCTTTAAGTGTCATGTCAGCGATGTCCTTCGGAACCATAGTGCTGGCTCCTGCTTTCATGATATCATTCATAGTATGTTCACCTCACGATCAATAAGTATCTGTTATGTTTATATGAATTATATTTGTTATATTCCATTCTGTCAAGAGAATACTTAAAAAATAAAAAATATAGAGCTGAATCCTTCCCCCGGATTCTAAAAAAGGGTTGATTCACCGGGAGAAATTGTTTATAATTCAGACAGAACAGTATTCCTTGATAATACAGAGGATATGAGAAAGAGGTGAGAGGATGTTTAACTATTCCTGCAGATAAAAATGAAATGTGCGGTGATGCTGCCTGGGCAGCATGATTGCACTCATTGTGGGAAAGTTAAACATCTGTTCACGTATCATAGGACTGGGGAGTTCCCTTAGCAGGGAGGAGTTTCTGGTATTTTGAGCTGCAGGAGTCGCTTTCCTGCAGCTTTTCTGCGCAAAAGACGCAAGTAAGGAGGAAACAGCAGTGTCTATGATTAAAGTGGAGAATCTTACATTTTCCTATGATTCAAGTTTTGATTATATTTTTGAAAATGCAGATTTCCAGATTGATACAGACTGGAAACTGGGATTTGTGGGGAGAAATGGCAGAGGAAAGACTACTCTGCTGAATCTCCTTCTTGGAAAATATGAATATACCGGGAAAATTCTCTCTTCTGTCCAATTTGATTATTTCCCCTATCCGGTTACGGACAGAGGGCGGATGACGGAAGAAATTTTAAAGGAGGTCTGTCCACAGGCCGAAGAATGGGAAATCATGCGGGAACTGTCCTGTCTCGATGTCAGTGCAGAAGTGTTATGGAGAACTTTCGAGACGCTCTCTAAAGGGGAACAGACAAAAGTTTTGCTGGCGGCTCTTTTTCTGAATGATGGGCATTTCCTGCTGATTGATGAGCCCACAAATCATCTGGATGCAGCTGCCCGTGAGAAGACAGCTGAATATCTGAAAAAGAAAAAGGGTTTTCTCCTGGTCTCCCATGACAGGTACTTTTTAGATAAATGTGTGGATCATATCCTGGCGCTGAACAGAAACGGAATAGAAGTGCAGAGCGGAAATTTTTCTTCCTGGATGATAAATTTTGAACAGCAGCAGGAGAGGGAGATGGCGCAGCAGGAAAAACTGAAAAGAGAGATTGGCCGGTTGCAGAAATCGTCCAGACGTTCTGCCTTGTGGTCTGATCAGGTGGAGGCGTCAAAAATCGGCGCTGCAGATAAGGGATATGTGGGACATAAGGCGGCTAAAATGATGAGGCGGGCGAAGGCGATTGAGGAGAGACAGCAGCGGGCAATCGAGCAGAAATCGTCATTGCTTAAAAACGCGGAGACAGCGGAGAGTCTGAAAATGCAGTCGTTGATGTACCATGCAGAGGTGCTGGCATCTTTTTCAGAGGTGGCTGCTGTGTGCGGGGGAAAGCTCCTGGGAAGGCCTGCAACTTTTGAGATACGGCGCGGGGAGCAGGTGATTCTGGAGGGGAAAAATGGAAGCGGAAAAAGCAGCCTGATGAAACTTCTGACAGAAGGGACGGCGGCACACACAGGAGAGATAAAGAAAGGGGCAGGACTTCGCATTTCCTGCGTGCCTCAGGACACTTCTGATCTGGCGGGGAGCCTGTCTTCCTTTGCTGAAAAACGGGGGCTGGATGAGAGCCTTTTTAAAGCGGTGCTCAGGAAAATGGATTTTGAGAGGAGACAGTTTGAAAAGGATATGAAGGATTTTTCTGAGGGGCAGAAGAAAAAGGTACTGATTGCAGCGAGTCTCTGCGAACCGGCGCATCTGTACGTGTGGGACGAGCCTTTTAATTTTATTGATGTGTATTCGCGGATGCAGATCGAGGAGCTGATTAAAAAATTTTCGCCGACTATGCTTTTGGCGGAACACGATCTGGCTTTTCGGAAATCTATATCAGCGAAGGTTGTCAGGCTTTAAAAAGAGTGCTAATCTAAAAGAAATGCAGGAGGCTGCGCAGCTTTTGGAGGAGGAGAAAAATGACAGAAAAAATAGAATTTTGCCGGGGCGGCGGCTGTACGGCAAAGCTGGGGGCGGGCGTGTTAAGCCGGGTGCTTTCGAGTCTTCCCCGGGGGGAGGAGGATGAAAATCTGCTGGTAGGATTTGACAGCAGGGATGATGCGGCGGTGTATCGGATTTCGGATGATATGGCCATTGTACAGACGCTGGATTTTTTTCCGCCCATGGTGGAAGATCCTTATCTTTTTGGGCAGATCGCGGCGGCCAATGCGCTGAGTGATATTTATGCCATGGGCGGTCGGGTGAAAACGGCGCTTAATATCGTCTGTTTTCCGGAGAAAATGGATCTGAATATTCTGGGGGAAATCCTGCGGGGAGGTGCGGAGAAAGTGACCGAAGCAGGAGGGATTCTGGCGGGAGGACATTCCATTGCGGATGATGGGGTGAAATATGGGCTTTCTGTTA
>URYM01000113.1 GCA_900552095.1 uncultured Blautia sp.
CGTAAGATCGTCGGCAGCGTCAGATGTGTATAAGAGACAGGCAATACCTGTTGTCAGGAGAAAGGAGAATATTTTCATGGAAAGGCTGAAATTTATAGCGAAGAGGCTGCTTTACCTGGTCATCATGCTCTGGGGAGTGGCCACCATAGTGTTTATACTGACAAAACTGATTCCCGGGGATCCCACCGTGGCAAATTTAAGTCAGCGGGCCTTAAATGATCCGGAGATCGTGGCGGCTTATAAGGCAAAGTACGGACTGGATGAACCGCTGATCGTGCAGTATTTTATGTATCTGGGCAATCTGCTGCACCTGGATTTGGGAACCTCGATCCGGACGAATAATCCGGTGCTTTCTGAACTGGCCCGGTGTTATCCTGCTACGATCGAACTGGCTCTTTTTTCCATTATTCTGGCGGCGATATTCGGAATTTTATTTGGCGTGATTTCTGCGATCCGAAGAAACAGTGTGGCAGATCAGGCTGTGCGGGCTGTCTCAGTGACCGGAGTGAGTATTCCCAGCTTCTGGTTTGCGCTCCTGGTACTTTTTGTTTTTTACTATAAACTGCACTGGTTTCCGGGTCCGGGCCGTTTAAGCAATATGTTTGCCCCTCCGGAGACAGTGACAGGGCTTTATGTGATCGACAGTCTGATCGAAGGCAATCTGCCAAAAGCGATGGATGCGTTGAGCCATCTGGTGCTTCCGGGAATTGTTCTGGCAGCATTTACCATGGGACTGATCACGAGAACGACCCGTTCCAATCTTCTGGATGTTATGTCCATGGATTATGTGCGCACGGCGAGAGCGAAGGGACTTTCTCAGGGAAAATTGATCCGCAGACATGCGCTGGGCAATGCCCTGATTCCGGTTCTGACGGTGATCGGTCTGGGACTGGGCAATCTGCTGGGCGGTATGGTATTGGTGGAGACGATCTTCAACTGGCCTGGAGTGGGACAGTTTGCCTATGAGTCGGTTCTGTCCAATGATTATCCGGCGATTATCGGAGTGGCGCTTTTGATCGCTCTGAATTATATGGTGATTAACACGATCGTAGATATTCTCTACGGTGTAATCGATCCGAGAGTGAGGTGTAATTAAATGTGGCAGTCCATAAAAAAGCTGTTTAAATCCAATTATCTGTTTACCTTTGGTGTGATTATCTGCCTGTTCTGGATTCTAATGGCAATCCTGGCTCCGGTTCTTGCTCCTTATGATCCGGTAGCTCAGGATCTGACCATCCGTCTTCAGCCGCCTAGTGCGGAACACTGGTTTGGTACGGACAATTTCGGGCAGGATATTTTCAGCCGTGTGCTTTACGGAGGAAGATATTCTCTTCTGGCAGGCTGCCTGACCGTTGTTATCGCAGGAATTATCGGAACTTTCTATGGAGCTATTGCAGGCTATGCGGGAGGGGTCGTAGACAATGTGATGATGCGTTTTTCGGAGATGATTTTATCATTTCCTTCTCTGATTCTGGCTATGATCATCAATGCGGTGATGGGATCGAATCTGTTTAATACGATGTTCGCTCTGATTATCGTGGCCTGGCCGACTTATGCCCGCCTGATGCGGAGTGTGGTCTTAAGTGTGAAGGAAAATGAATATGTGACCGCATCCCGGGCGTTGGGGGCCTCAAGACTCAGAATCTTATTGAAGGAGATCATTCCCAACAGCGTCAGCTCTGTTCTTATCATGGCGACGACAGATCTGGGAAATCAGATACTGATGTTTTCAACGCTCAGCTTTCTGGGGCTGGGTTCCGCACCGCCTACACCGGAGTGGGGCATGATGGTATCGGACGGTGTGAACTTCTTCAACAAATTCTGGATTGCAGGTTTTCCGGGACTGGCCATCTTTACTATGGCAGTAGGGGCCAATTTTATCGGAGACGGGCTGAGAGATCTTCTGGATCCCAAGCTGAGAAAACAGTTCTAGGAGGAAAAGGAAATGAAGCAGAACAGAATGGAACGGGTACTGCAGGCGATGAGGGAGGAAGGACTTTCCCAGATGCTGATTGTAGATCCCATGTCTGTCTATTATCTGACAGGAGTGTATGTGGCACCTTTTGAACGTTTTTACGGGCTCTATCTGCGGACGGACGGAAAGCATAAGTATTTTCTGAACCGGCTTTTTACAGTTCCGGAGAAGACCGGCTTTGATCATGTCTGGTATTCGGATACGGACGATGCGATGGAAATTGTGGCTTCTTATCTGGAGAAGGACAAAAAGCTGGGAGTAGATAAGGATCTGCGGGCCTGCTTCCTCTTATCTCTGATGGATAAAAAGGCAGCGGATGGATTTGTCAATGCGTCCCTGCTGATTGATGAAACCCGTGGAATCAAGGATGAGGAAGAACAGGAGAAGATGCGGAAGGCGTCTCTTATCAATGATCAGGCCATGGCCCGGTTTAAAGGGCTGATTCATGAGGGAATCAGCGAGAAAGAGGCGGCAGATCAGATGCTGAAAATCTATCTGGATCTGGGGGCAGATGGTTTTTCCTTTGAGCCTCTGGTAGCCTTTGGGGCCAATGCGGCGGATCCGCATCATGCTCCGGATGATACCAGAGTGAAGAAAGGAGACTGTGTTCTTTTTGATGTGGGCTGTATAAAAGACAGTTACTGTTCCGACATGACCAGAACCTTTTATTTTGGTGAGGTAAGCGGGAAACATCGTCATATTTATGAGACAGTCCGCAGAGCAAATGAGGCGGCAATTGAGAAAATCCGTCCGGGGGTTCCGCTTTGTGAGCTGGACCGGACAGCCAGAGAGCTGATTGAAAAGGAGGGATACGGTCCTAACTTTAATCATCGCCTGGGACATTTCATTGGACTGGCGGAGCATGAATACGGGGATGTGTCTTTAGCCAGCCTGAAAAAGGCAGAACCGGGAATGATCTTTTCCATCGAACCGGGGATTTATCTGCCGGGGGAGACCGGTGTTCGGGTAGAGGACCTGGTTCTGGTGACCGAGGATGGATGTGAAGTGCTGAACCATGTGTCAAAGGAGCTTGAGATATTATGAATCCAATCGTCACAATGTATATGAAAAATGGAGCCAGGATTGTACTGGAACTGCTTCCGGAAGCTGCTCCAAATACCGTGCGCAGTTTTCTCTATGCAGTATCAACCGGCTGTATGAATGGTCATGCCATTGAGCGGATTGTTCCGGGGAACTGGATTGATGTGAGCTATACCGCTTTTGGGGAGGAGCGCTGCAGGTATCTGATTCCCAATGAATTTGAGCTGCATCCGGAGATTGAACCGCTGGATTCCCATCCCGGAGCAGTATGTATGGGAGGTTACGGGGAAGCCGGACTGGCCAGCTGTGAATTCTTTTTCCCGCTTCGGGACTGTCCGGAACACAGAGGTATTTATCCTGTATTCGGGAAGGTGCTGGAGGGAATGGAAGAGCTGTACCGTCTGGAACGGGTGGAGACGGTTCCGGTGACGGATTATCCGATCGAAGGGGTGGAAGTGAATCGTCCGGTGGAGCCACAGGTTATTGAGCGGGTAGAAGCGGAACTCTTCGGCCAGGACTTTGGGGAGCCGGTACGGGTGGAGAATCCCGAACTGCCGCCCTGCTGGAAATAGCAGAGCGGCAGTGATCAGATCTAAAAGAGGGCAGAAAAATGAAACTGGATGATATGGTCAATAAGAATTATAATGTTCTGAATGAAAATGATAAGCTGGTATGGCGGTATATTTACCAGCATAAAGTCCAGTGTATGGAAATGTCCATAGAGTATCTGGCAAAACAGTGCAGTGTTTCCAGAAGTACGGTGATGCGTTTTGCCCAGAAAATAGGTTTATCCGGTTTTAGTGAGCTGAAGACGCATTTGCGCTGGGAGATACAACATGTGCAGGGAAGGTATGAAAAGCTGGTAGAACTTATCTGTGAGAAAAATGTACAGGCAATCCGGCATTTTCAGACGCTGAATTACGATAATATTTGTCGGATGATGTATCAGGCAAAGCGGATTTTTACTTATGGTACGGGACTGGCGCAGCATTCTGTATGTAATGAGTTTAAGAGGATGATGCTTTCAGCCGGAATTATCGTGGAGATTATTCCGGGGGAGGGAGAATTTCACAGATCTTTATCTCTTATGGATGAAAAAGATCTGGTTTTGATCGTATCAAAGTCAGGTGAAAGTGAATTTATCCGTAATATTACATTCAATCTGAATAACAGGGGAGTGACAATAGTTTCCCTGACCAATTATGGAAATAATACGCTGGCAAGAAGAAGTGATTATAATCTTTTTGTAGACGTAGAAAAAGTAGATTTGGTGGACAATGTGAATTTTGAGTCGATGACACTCTTTTTCCTGATTCTGGAAATTCTGTTTGCAAAGTTTATCGAGTATCAGGCATCCCATTCAGAAGAGAGCTGTGACGATTCACAAAAGATGTGAAGAATCACAATTTTTGACAGAAATATCTAAAGTGCCGAGAAATATTGATTTCTCGGCGCTTTTTTTGTAAACTTTTACAAGATAAGAAATGCATTTACTATCGGGAGAATTTAAAAGTGAAGGAGAAAAGGGTATGGGTAAAAGCAAAGGTACCATGATGCAGAAAATACAACGCTTCGGCGGTGCAATGTTTACCCCTGTGTTATTTTTTGCAGTTTTTGGTATAATTGTAGGTTTTGCAACATTATTTAAAAACAATCTGGTATTTGGTGAACTGGCGAATCCGGAAGGCGTATGGTACAAGGTGTGGGATGTGATTTACAATGGTGCGAATACGGTATTTAAGCAGATGCCGCTGCTGTTTGCCATTGGTCTTCCTATTTCTCTGGCGAAAAAACAGCAGGGAAGAGCCTGTCTGGAAGCGTTCGTTATATATGTCAGCTTCCTGTATATTACCAGCACAATTCTGCAGTACTGGGGACCTTTCTTCGGTGTGGATTTTGCGTCCACGGCGAGAACGAGCGGACTGGCCACAGTGGCGAGTGTGAAGACACTGGATATGGGAATGATCGGGGCACTGCTCATTTCCGGAATCAGCGTATATCTGCATAATAAATTCTTTGATGCGAAAATGCCCAAATATATAGAATCTTTTAAAGGTTCCCCTTTGGTTGTATTGATTGGATTTGTGGTAATGCTTCCGGTAGGACTTATGGCCTGTTTTATCTGGCCGCATATCCAGGCAGGAATTGCAGGTCTTCAGAGTTTTCTGGCAGATTCGGGAGTATTGGGCGTGGGGATTTATACGTCCCTGGAGCGGTTCCTGATTCCCTTTGGATTACACCATTTTATTTATGCCCCGTTCTTATACGATGCGGCTGTAGTTGACGGTGGAATTAAGGCTTACTGGGTTGCACACCTCTCTGAGTTCGCAGCCTCTGGCGAGTCTCTGGCAACACTCTTCCCGCAGGGTGGGTTTGCGCTTACGGGAATGAGTAAAATGTTCGCCCCGCTTGGCGTCTGTGCTGCTTTTTATGCCACAGCAAAACCTGGCAAGAAAAAGAAAGTGCTGGCTATTTTGATACCGGTTCTGATTACAGCTGTATTTACCGGTATTACAGAACCTTTGGAATTTACCTTCCTGTTTGTTGCGCCGATCCTGTATGTCTGTCATTCCCTGCTGGCCGGAATTATGTCTGCGATTACGTTTGCCTGTGGAATTTCCGGTGATTTCAGTCTGGGTCTGATTCAGAATGCATCCCTGAACTGGGTTCCTCTGTGGTCTTCACACGGAAAAAGTTATCTTTTGCAGATTGCGATTGGATTGGCATTTTCTGCAATTTATTTCCTTCTCTTCCGATTCCTGATTTTGAAACTGGATCTGAAAACACCGGGAAGGGAGGCCGATGAGGAAGAGAGCAGATTGTATACGAAACAGGAGTATAGAGCACTGAAAGGACAGAATAAGAATGCGGCGCTGGCAGCGGCCTGCATGGAAGGTCTGGGAGGAAAGGATAATATCGTTGATGTTACCAATTGCGCTACAAGATTGAGGGTATCTGTAAAAGATAAGGATAAGGTAAAGGATGTTTCTTATTTTAACGCAAATGGAGCCCACGGACTGGTGAAAAATGGTTTTGCGATCCAGGTTATTATAGGACCTGTCTCTTATACACATCTCCGAGCCCACGAGACCGTACTAGATCTCG
>URYM01000114.1 GCA_900552095.1 uncultured Blautia sp.
CTGAACCACCAGATGGACATCAAGCTCTTCGCCGAGATCGGCAGGGAGTTTAAGCGCCGCTTCGCGGACTGCCAGATCAACAAGATCCTCACCATCGAGGCTTCCGGGATCGGCATTGCCTGTATCGCGGCTCAGTATTTTCAGGTGCCTGTGGTTTTTGCCAAAAAAAGTCAGAGCATCAATCTGGACGGCGAAATGTATACTACAAAAATTGAATCTTTTACCCACAAGCGCGTCTATGATGTGATCCTCTCCAAAAAGTTTTTATCTCCCGAAGATCACGTCCTGATTATTGATGATTTTCTCGCCAACGGCTGTGCCCTGATGGGACTAATCGACATCGTAAAAAAATCCGGCGCCGTCCTGGAAGGAGCCGGCATTGTCATTGAAAAAGGCTTCCAGAAAGGCGGAAAAATGATCCGTGATATGGGTGTTCGTCTGGAATCTCTTGCTATCATCGATTCCATGACGGATGATTCTCTCACCTTCCGCTAAAATAAAAAAGAAAAGAACAGCGCCCGCCTTGATTTTCGGATCCCAAGGCGGGCGCTGTCTGTATGATCTTTCAGTCTTTTGTTTTATTTTTCCAGAAGTTCCAGTGCCAGATCCAGATACTGATTTCCCTCTTCAAATCTGGCCACTCCTTTTTCCAGGATCTCTGCCGCTTCTTCTTTTCCCAGCTCTTTTAACTTATCTGCCAGTTCCTCCAGCTCTTTCGCATGATCCTTGTTGTGCCTGGTCATATATCCCACCAGGGCAACGGTCTCTTTCATCGCATCTGCCCCTGCATGACTGTGATGATGTTCATGATCGTGATGAGCATGATCATGAGTATGGCCGTGTGCACTGTTTCCATGTTCCTCTGTTACGAAATGCATAGGTCTTTCCTCCTTTTTTATTTTTAAACTTCTGCCAGTATACCAGATCCAGGCCCGGCTTCAAAGCCCCCCGGGGGGATATTTTCACCTGCTCTTATTTTCCGGTTCTGATTACTTTCCACGCTTCCAGAAGACGTTCCAGTGACCAGGCCGCATTTGCCGGGCTGGTGGAGGGCAGCTGCACCGCCTCCCTGCCTGTCATCGGCTGGCAGTATTTCTTATACATCCTGCCTGCTGTGCCTCCGTTGACAAAAATCTTTTGAATCGGAGCAGCATCCAGAATCCGGTTCAGATCGTTAGGCACTACATCCCGGATGCTGCTGTCGCTGGATCCCGTGATCCTGCAGGACGCAATGACATCCCACACTGCGATCCCACCGGAAAGAAGCATCTCTCTTTTCTCTTCCACCGTAACTGGGACAGGCACTTCCAGTACGCCTGCCACCACCTTCCAGAAGCGGTTCTGGGGATGGTGATAGAAAAAGCGCCCCTCTCTGGATTTCACAGAAGGAAAACTTCCCAGAATCAGAATCCTGCTGTTTTCATTATAAAGCGGCGGTATGGGATGCACCGCCTGTACTTCCTTTGTCATCTCCATCTCTCCTCCAGTTCCAGAAGCATCTTTTTATTTTCCAGCCCTCCGCCGAAACCGTGGAGGCCTCCATCTTTTCCGATCACCCGGTGACAGGGGATCACGATTCCAAGGGGATTGCGGCCGATCGCTGTTCCCACCGCCCGAACCGCCCGTTCCCTTCCCACACGGCGGGCGATTTCCTGATAACTGACCGTCTCTCCGTAAGGGATTGTCAGAAGCGCTTCCCAGACCTGTCTTTGAAATTCTGTTCCGCCATACCGCAGCGGAAGCTCAAAAATTTTTCGTTTGCCCTGAAAGTACTCCTCCAGCTGCCGCTCCGCCCGGGAAAGAAGCTCCGTCCTTTTCAGAGGGATCCCCTCTTCCGGCTTATTCCCAAAATCCACCCGGATCAGAGCTCCGTTCTCCTCCTCCAGCGTCATCGGACAGACGCCCTCTATATAAATCTGTGCCTTCATACGCCGCACCTCCCAATTCCTTTGGGATCTCTCCCTCAGATCACAGAATCTGTTCCATGCCGATCTTCTGAACCCTCATGCCGGCCTTCTCATAAAAACGCACTGCCGCACCATTATCTGCCCACACATTGAGCGTAACATTATAATATCCGTTTTTCCTGGCGTAATCCAGAACAAATTCATAAAGTCTGGTTCCAATCTTTTCTCCCCGCGCAGCCTGATCCACGCAGAGGTCATCAATATACAGCGTTCTGATCCCTGTCCTGCCGGCGCCTTCCGGCTGCTGATGGATGCAGAAGGCGTAGCCTTCCACGATACCATACCGCTCCGCTGCAAAAACCGGCCTTTTTTCATCTGACAGGATTTCTGCCAGATCTTCTTCCGTATATTTTTTCTCCCCTGCTTTAAAAAGATCCGGGCGCACATCGCTGTGTACCTTATGTACCTGAAACAGGAGTCTGCCAAGCGCCGGAATATCCTTTTTTTCCGCTCTGCGAATTATAATTCTGTCCATTTTTACCACCTCTGCCAGAAAGTATAGCAGAAAAACAAAAACTCGGCAACGGTGTATAATTTTTCCCTCCTGGTTGACTCTTCCTGAAAATTGTTTTAAAATAAGCAGGTACTGTAAAATGTATCATAATAAGCTAAATTTCATACAAAAAGGAGAACAGATATGGGCGGAATTTTTGGAGTTGCATCGAAGGAAAGTTGTGTCATGGACCTGTTTTTCGGCGTAGATTACCACTCACACCTGGGCACCAGGCGGGGCGGTATGGCCGTTTACGGCCCCAACGGTTTTTCCCGTGCCATCCATAACATCGAAAACGCACCGTTCCGGACAAAATTTGACCGGGATCTGGATGAATTACACGGAAATCTGGGAATCGGATGTATTTCCGACTTTGAACCTCAGCCTCTGCTGGTTCAGTCTCACCTGGGCAGCTTTGCCATCACCACAGTTGGAAAAATCAACAACATGGAGGAGCTGGTTCAGATCTCCTATCAGAACGGTTGCACTCACTTTCTGGAAATGAGTGGTGGAAGCATTAATCCCACAGAAATGGTCGCTTCCCTGATCAATCAGAAATCCTCGATCCTGGAAGGTATCCAGTACGTACAGGAACTGGTGGAAGGTTCCATGACTCTGCTGGTGCTGACACCGGAAGGTATCTACGCCGCCCGCGACCGTCTGGGAAGAACTCCCCTTATCATAGGAAAGAAAGACAACGCATTCTGCGCTTCTTTTGAAAGTTTCGCCTATCTGAATCTGGGTTATGATTTCTACAAAGAACTCGGCCCCAGGGAAATCTGCTACATCACACCGGATAGCTGTGAGACGTTAAGCGCTCCCGGCGAGGAGATGCGGATCTGTTCTTTCCTCTGGGTTTATTACGGTTATCCCACCTCCACCTACGAGGGTGTAAATGTGGAAGAAATGCGTTATAAATGCGGCGACATGCTGGCTCAGAGAGATCAGGATCTGGCCAGACCGGATCTCGTTGCCGGTGTTCCGGATTCCGGTATTGCTCATGCCATCGGTTACGCAAACCGCTCCGGCATCCCCTTTGCCCGCCCCTTTATCAAGTACACTCCCACCTGGCCCCGCTCCTTCATGCCGACGAATCAGACTCAGCGAAGCCTGATCGCCAAAATGAAGCTGATTCCCGTGGATTCTCTGATCCGGGACAAAAGCCTGCTCCTCATTGACGATTCCATCGTCCGCGGAACCCAGCTGCGGGAGACAACCGAATTCCTCTATCACAGCGGAGCAAAAGAAGTACATATCCGTCCGGCCTGTCCGCCTCTGATGTTCGGCTGTAAGTTCCTGAACTTCTCCCGTTCCAAATCAGAGCTGGATCTGATCACCCGGCGGATCATCAATCAGAGAGAAGGCGAGACTTCCCTGAAAGTTCTGAAGGATTATACAAATCCAGACTCCACAAATTATAAAGAAATGGTGGAAACCATCTGCAGGGAACTGAATTTTACCTCCCTGCACTTCCACCGGCTAGATGATCTGATCGCCTCCATTGGCATTTCTCCCTGCAAACTCTGTACCTACTGCTGGAGCGGACAGGAATAATCTGGAATCTTCTTGAAAAAGCCCTAAAAAAGGAACGGATGCAAACGTTTTGAATTTTGCATCCGTTCCTTTTTTCTAAAAGTTTCACACCGGATCCTGTTTTCTCCCATTCACGGCAGCTTCCACAAGTTTATCCTTCTGATAACGAAGCGTCATAGTAAAAAAGGGGGCTCCCGCCGCAAGTTTATCCAGAAAAAGCCTGTCTCCTTCCCAGAGATTGAGATGATACAGATCCTTTTTCTTCACCCAGGTGAGAACTCCCTCATCACAGGAAGTCATCTCCCCCGAAAAATCATCCGAAGTAAAAAGACACATATACTCTGTCGGACCACCATCAGCCTGAAAAGTGATCAGTCCGCGAAACTGCCAGCTGTTCAACGTAAGTCCCGTTTCCTCTTTCACCTCGCGCAGCAGGCATTCCTCCGGACTCTCTCCCTCCTCAAAATGACCTCCCACACCGATCCATTTATCCCTGTTCACATCATTTTTCTTACTCACCCGATGCAGCATCAGGTAGGAGTCCTCCCGTTCCAGATAACAGAGTGTCGTCAATTTCATTTCTCCACCTCATAAAAATTCTTTGTAAAAGCCAGATCCTCCCAGGAAAGTTCGGCTTCCTCTGCCTCCTCTCGGTTCACATAGAAACCATTCTGCTCCGCCAGCTCGCAGTAGACAAAGCTTCCTCCGCCTTTCCATGCCTCCGCCTGGGAAATACCGTGACGCTCTCCTCCCATAACAGCCTGGAGCCGCTGTACTGCTGTCTCCTCAATATAATCCAGCTGTTCAATCCCGATAAACCGCCGCCCCATCTTCATTGCCGCCGCACAGGTTGTCCCCGTTCCCATAAAGAAATCCAGAACCAGATCCCCTTCCCTGCTTGCCATGGCAAGAATACGCTGCATCAGTTTTTCCGGTTTCTGCCCGTCCAGTCCGTAGGAAAGATCACTTGCCCGGTTCATATTCCCTATATCACTCCAGAAATTATCAATCTGCTTTCCGATAGCCATCCGCTCTGTAAGATAATATTTCTCCCGAATCGTCTTATCTGTAATATAGAGACGTCCATCATTTTCCAGAGCCTTCAGCTTACTCTGTTTCATCCTCCACCCTTTCTTGGGGCAGAGCCAGATTCTTCCCTCGTTATCCTCATAGTCATATGTCGTCTCCGGCCCCGGGCTGCTGGTCTTCTGCAGGCTGACCGTCGTATAGCGGCCCCGCCCGTCCCCATCGTCCTTCGTATATGCCTTCTTATCCGCCTCCGTCAGTTCTGCCGTTACCCGGTAGAGCGCTGTCCTGGGATTTTTAGAATACAGCAGGATGGTGTCTGTATTCCAGGGCAGCTTCTTTGTCACAGTCTTTCCTGCATACGTGCGATGCCAGTAAATAGAATTCCTGTAATTTTCTTCCCCGAAAATCTCATCCATCAGCACCTTTAAGTAGGCACTCTGACAGTCATCACACTGCACAAAGATGAAGCCGTCTTTTGCCATCAGCTTTTTCGCTGCCTCCAGCCGATTCTTCATAAAAGTCAGCCAGGTAGAGCGCAGAAAAGAATCCTGATAGCCAAACTTGAGGTTCCCCGTGTTGTACGGCGGATCAATATAAATACATTTTACCTTTTCCTTATAGCGGGCCATCAGGGAAGTCATAACTGGAAGATTATCCCCCTTGATGATCAGATTATCGTCCTCCCGCAGCCCTTCCGCCGGTACCGGACCGTCCGCGCTGTACCGGTATGCGTGGGAAAATGCCTTCGGCGCCAGATATGCAGCAATCGCCTCCTGATCTTCCTCCCTGCGGTAATAAATCTCCTCCTGATTCTCCTTCGTCTGCATCCCTTCCAGAATACAGTCCTTATGTTCAAAGAGAAGCTCTACGTCCTGCTTTTTCTCCTGTTCTTTCTTCACTGTTTTTCTCCTGCTTCTCTGATTTTTCTTCCGTAAAACTGAAGTCTCTCTGCAATTTTTCATCAAAATTGCAGAGAGACTTCTCAGCTTTTCAAATTCAGAAGCTTCTTCAGTTCAATTTTGTATCTGTCTCTTATACACATCTGACGCTGCCGACGATCTTACGCG
>URYM01000115.1 GCA_900552095.1 uncultured Blautia sp.
TGTCAAATTGTGAAGATTTCTTACTTTCTTAGTACAACTTCGCTCCTGCCGGAATTCTGTCATCCACCATCAACAGGTTCAGGCTTTCCTGCCCATTTTTTTCATGTACTGCTGAAATCAGCATACCGCAGGAATCAATTCCCATCATTTTTCTCGGCGGAAGATTTACGATCGCGATACAAGTCTTTCCAACCAGCTCTTCCGGCTCGTAATACTCATGAATACCGCTTAAGATCGTGCGGTCTTCTCCTGTTCCGTCATCCAACGTAAACTGCAACAGTTTTTTAGATTTCGGTACCGCTGTACATTCTTTTACCTTTACAGCACGGAAATCGGATTTGGAAAATGTTTCAAAATCAACTGCTTCCTCAAATAACGGCTCAATTTTCACGTTAGAAAAATCAATTTTTTCTTCCACAGCCGGAACTTCTGCAGCTGCTTCCTTCTGCTCTGCGTTGTTTGCTTCATTCTTCGCAGCGCCCATGCTCTTCATTGTCGGGAACAGCAGTACGTCGCGGATCGCTGCAGAATCTGTCAGCAGCATACACATACGGTCGATGCCAAATCCAATGCCTCCGGTAGGCGGCATACCAATCTCCAGCGCATTCAGGAAATCTTCATCTGTAGTATTGGCCTCCTCGTCACCCTGTGCCAGCTGTTCCTCCTGCGCCTTAAAACGCTCTCTCTGGTCAATGGGATCATTTAACTCAGAGTAGGCATTTGCCATCTCCCAGCCGTTCATGAAGAACTCAAAACGCTCTGTATATTCAGGATTCTCCGGCTTTTTCTTCGTCAGCGGAGAGATCTCAATCGGATGATCCATAACGAAAGTCGGCTGGATCAGATGCTCTTCTGCAAACTCTTCAAAGAACAGCGCCAGAATATCGCCCTTCTTATGGCGCTCCTCATACTCCACATGGTGCTCCTTGGCTGCAGCGCGGGCCTCTTCCAGCGTATGGATCTGATCAAAATCCACACCTGCATATTTCTTGACCGCGTCAACCATGGTAATCCGCTCAAAGGGTTTTCCCAGATCCATCTCCACGCCGTTATAAGTAATGGTCGTAGTGCCCAATACTTCCTGCGCCACAAAACGGTACATTTCCTCTGTAAGATCCATCATGCCATTATAGTCTGTGTAGGCCTGATACAGCTCCATCAGGGTAAACTCCGGATTATGCCGGGTATCCAGTCCCTCGTTTCGGAATACGCGGCCGATCTCGTACACGCGCTCCAGACCGCCCACGATCAGACGTTTCAGATAGAGCTCCAGAGAAATGCGCAGCTTCAGATCTTCATCCAGAGCATTGAAATGAGTCTCAAAAGGTCTGGCTGCCGCTCCTCCTGCATTTGCCACCAGCATGGGGGTCTCCACTTCCATAAATCCCTTGCCGGCCAGATATTTCCGAATGCTGGCCAGGATCCTGGAACGCTTGATGAACGTATCTTTTACTTCCGGATTCATGATCAGATCCACATAACGCTGACGATAACGGATATCCGTATTCGTCAGACCGTGGAACTTCTCCGGAAGAATCTGCAGACTCTTGGAGAGAAGCGTCACGGACGCAGCATGAATAGAAATCTCACCTGTCTTGGTGCGGAAAACTTCTCCGCAGATTCCTACGATATCACCGATATCCAGTTTCTTGAAATCTTTGTAGGAATCTTCCCCCACGCTGTCTCTTGCAACGTAGGACTGAATATTTCCCTTCAGGTCCTGGATATTACAGAATGAAGCTTTTCCCATCACGCGCTTGGACATCATACGTCCGGCGATGGAAACCTGCTTTCCTTCCAGTTCCTCAAAACGGTCTTTAATTTCCTGACTGTGGATCTCCTGATCATACTTTGTAATAACAAAGGGATCCTTGCCATTTTCCTGCAGTTCGGCCAGTTTATCACGGCGAACCTTCAATAACTGATTAATATCCTGTTCCTGTACTTTCTTCTGCTGCTCCGCCACTTTTTCCACTCCTTATTATCAGATATTCCGCTCAATGCTCAGCACTTTGTAGCGCATTACACCAGCCGGCATCTCCACGTTCACAATGTCGTTCTTTCTGGCTCCGATGAGGGCTTTTCCCACCGGAGACTCATTGGAAATCTTGCCCTGCAGGCTGTTCGCCTCCGTGGACCCCACGATCTGCAGTTCCATTTCCTCATCATATTCCATATCGATCACACGGATCTTGCAGCCTACGCTGACCTTATCCATATCGACTTCATCTTCCACTACAACTTCCGCATTTTTCAGGATCTTCTCGATCTCCTCAATGCGCGCCTCGATATCCCGCTGCTCATCTTTGGCTGCATCGTACTCGGCATTCTCAGACAGATCGCCCTGCTCTCTGGCTTCTTTGATCTTCCCTGCTACTTCTTTTCGTTTAACTACCTTCAGATCGTGAAGCTCATCCTCCAGTTTTTTCAGACCTGCATAGGTCAGAATATTTTTCTTTTCTTCCATTACTCTTACACCCTTTCTTACCTTCACTTTTCGCAAATGAAGACACTGATATGACCCTCATAACAATCATGGTATTATAGCTGAAAAACCTTAAAATGTCAAGGTTTTTCAATGCTTTCTCCCGCTTTCTCCGCAGGCTCCCTCCACTGTTCCAGAAGTTCTTTTAACCCTTCCAGACTTTCAATCTCGTTGATCGCCTGCCTCAGTCTGGCTGAGCGGGGATATCCGGCTGTATACCAGGCCACATGCTTGCGCATTTCCCGCATCCCCGTGTAAGCTCCCTTCTTCTCCAGAAGCAGGCCCGCATGCCGCAGGATCATGTCTTTTACCTCCGAAAGTTCCGGTTTTTTCTCCACTTTCCCGCTTTCAAAATACGTATTCAGCTGATGAAAGATCCAGGGATTTCCTCTGCTGGCCCGGCCGATCATAACTCCGTCACAGCCTGTCTCCCGAAACATAGCCTCCGCTTTTTCCGGGGAATCCACATCCCCGTTTCCGATCACCGGGATTGATACCGCCTCCTTGACCTGGCGGATAATATCCCAGTCTGCCCTTCCGCTGTAATACTGCTCCCGCGTTCTCCCGTGAACCGCTACGGCTGCCGCCCCGGAATCTTCCAGGATCCTGGCAATCTCCACGGCATTGACACAGGTATCATCAAACCCTTTCCGGATCTTAACGGTCAGCGGCTTTTTAATCGCCCGGGACACTTTGGTCACGATTTCCCGCACCAAAGCCGGATTCTTCAAAAGGGCGGAACCTTCCCCGTTATTTACTACCTTCGGCACCGGACAGCCCATATTGATATCCAGAATATCAAAAGGTTCCTCCTCGATCTGAGCTGCAATTTCCGCCATCAGATCCGGATCAGAACCAAACAGCTGCAGAGAAACCGGCTTTTCCTGGGGATGGATCTCCATCAGCGCCCGCGTATTCTTATTCCCAAAATGAATCGCCTTGGCACTCACCATTTCCATACACAGAAGCCCGGCTCCCTGTTCCCGGCAGAGGAGGCGGAAAGGCAGATCCGTCACCCCCGCCATAGGCGCAAGAATAAAAGGATTGTCAAGTTCTACATTTCCAATACGTAACTTCATTTCTCCGCATCCTCGCCCAGAAAGAAAACGCGGTAATAGAGCTCCAGCGCTTCCAGAAGTTCTCTCTTTTCCCGGCGGATCTGCTTGATCTTAAGAGCGCTTCCGATCTCATCAAACCGTCCGTCCGCCTCCTCAGCTTCCACGGTAAATTCCAGATTTCCTTCCTCATCATACCAGAGCGTCAGCACGCCGCCCACATCCTCCGTAAAAAGGACGCACATGATCTGCAGCTCCTCTTTCACCGTCTGGGGAAGCGCCGCAAAATCCTGATTAAAATAATATTTCTGCTTGTACGAATTTGCCCCGCAAAGCACAATCTGATCTGAATACATCTTTTTTCTCCTTACACGTAAGAATAAAGGCCCCGGACAGACACTTCTCCGGCAAACACTGTCCTGATCTTCCCGTCAGGAAGTTCCACCAGAAGCTCTCCTGATCTGTTGATCCCCCGGGCTGTCCCTCTCCACTCCCCTTCTTTTTCCAGGATCCTTACTTCCTGATCCCTGTTCAGGAGGTGACGGCCGTACGCTTCCTGAAGGCCGGAGAGATCACAGGTCTTCAGAAACGTTTCATAATTTTTCTCAAACTCCTCCAGCACAGCTGCCGCGATCTCCGCCCGGCGGAACTTCTTCCCCGCCTGGATCCGCAGAGAGGTAGCCTTATCTTCCAGTTCTTCCGGAAAATGCTCCTGATTTACATTGATCCCCACTCCGATCACCACGTAATCCACGTACTCAGCCTGTACGCTCATCTCTGTGAGGATTCCGCAGATTTTCTTTTTCTCCAGCACCACGTCGTTAGGCCATTTGATCCCCGCCGAAAGTCCGGTGACCCTGGCTGCCGCCTGAGCTGCAGAAAGTCCCATCACCAGCGTGAGCATGGGTGCATCCTGTGGCTGTACCTCCGGTCGCAGCACCAGCGTCATATAGATATTTTCCCCTTCCGGGGAGGTCCATGCGCGCCCTCTTCTGCCCCGCCCTCTCGTCTGTGTCTCGGCCACCGCAAGCGTTCCCGCCTCTGCCCCGGCTTCTGCCAGCTGTTTTGCCCACAGATTCGTAGAATCCAGGCTGGACTTAAACTGTACGTTTTTTCCCACCCACTTTGTGGAAAGCAGGCTCTCCAGCTCTGCCGCTCCCATCACATCCGGCACCTGCTTTAAGCAGTATCCTTTATTCTGAACCGCTTCGATCTCATACCCTTCTGCTTCCAGGGCTTTTATATTTTTCCACACAGCTGTCCGGGAAATCTCCAGCTGTCCGCAAAGTTCCTGCCCCGACAGATAGCCCTGCCGGTTCCGCAGGGCTTTCAAAATTCTGCTCTTTGTTTTTTCCATACAGTTTATGCTCCAAGGGTAGCCGCCATAACCGCTTTGATGGTATGCATCCTGTTTTCAGCCTCCTGGAAGACCTTAGACTGGGGAGACTGGAACACTTCATCTGTGACTTCCATCTCCGTAAGCCCGAAACGTTTTCCCATCTCGGCGCCGATCTCCGTCTTCAGATTGTGGAAAGCGGGCAGACAGTGAAGGAAGATCGCCTGCTCTCCTGCCGTCTCCATGATCTGCTTCGTCACCTTGTAGGGGCTAAGCTCCCGGATCCGCTCCTCCCATACGTTGTCCGGCTCACCCATAGATACCCAGACATCCGTACAGATCACATCTGCTCCCTTCACCCCTTCCCAGGGATCTTCTGTCAGCGTGATCGTAGCCCCGGACTCCTCTGCAAAAGCTCTGCACTCTTCCACCAGTTCCTGATTGGGGAAATATTTCTCCGGTGCACAGGCTACGAAATGCATGCCCATTTTCGCGCAGGCGATCATATAGGAATTTCCCATATTATATCGGGCATCCCCCATATAAACCAGCTTAATTCCCTTTAAATGTCCAAAATTTTCCTGAATTGTCAGCATATCTGCCAGCATCTGGGTGGGATGATATTCATTTGTCAGACCGTTCCAGACCGGAACATTGGCATACCGAGCCAGCTCTTCTACCTTCTCCTGCCCGAATCCTCTGTACTCAATCCCTTCAAACATGCTTCCCAGCACCTGCGCCGTATCTGCAATGCTCTCTTTTTTTCCAATCTGTGAACTCTTCGGATCCAGATAGGTCGTTCCCATTCCCAGGTCATGAGCTGCCACTTCAAAAGAACATCTGGTTCTGGTACTGGTCTTCTCAAAGATAAGGGCTACATTTTTCCCCCGCAGCGTATCTACCGGAATCCCCTGCTTTTTTTTCGCCTTCAGTTCTGCAGCCAGATTGAGAAATTCCATAATCTCATCCTGTGTAAAATCTTTCAGTGTCAGAAAATGACGTCCTTTTAAACTCATGCTTCTTCCTCCTTCTGGTAAATAAAATTGACAAATGCGGGCAGTTCCTCCCTGTTTTTCATCCGCTCCAGCTTCCCGGCTGTAAGATTTTGCAGTTCTTCCAGGCCATAAACCCGATACTTCTGTACCCGGCACAGTTTGGCAGTTGCTTCCAGCACCGCCAGATAAAGCT
>URYM01000116.1 GCA_900552095.1 uncultured Blautia sp.
GAAGATTTTCTATCAGTTTCTTTTCATCCACGTAAAAATACGGGGTGCGAAAATCCTGTCCCGTCATATCAGTCCACCAGAACCGGATTCTCTTCAATCTGCCAGGGCAGTCCCCACTTATTCAGGGCTTCCATGTAGGGATCGGGATCAAATTCCTCTGCCGTAAATACGCCCGGCTTTTTCCACAGTCCCTTTAACATCATCATGGCCCCGATCATAGCCGGAACCCCTGTGGTATAGGAAATTGCCTGAGAGCCCACTTCTCTGTAGCATTCCTGGTGATCGCACACATTGTAGATATAAGCGGTCTTCTCTTTTCCATCCTTGCGTCCGGTAAAGATACAGCCGATATTCGTCTTGCCCACAGTTCTCGGTCCAAGGGTAGCCGGATCCGGAAGAAGAGCCTTTAAAAACTGGATCGGCACAATCTTCTGTCCTTCAAACTCAACCGGTTCGGTAGACAGCATTCCCACATTTTCCAGGCAGTTCATATGAGTCAGGTAGCTCTGTCCGAATGTCATAAAGAAACGGATCCTCTTTACACCCGGAATCGTTTTTGCCAGAGATTCTATTTCCTCATGATGGAGCAGATACATATCCTTATGTCCCACCTGAGCGAAATCGTACTCCCTCTTAATGCTCATCGCCGGTATTTCCACCCAGTGTCCGTTTTCCCAGTAAGAGCCCGGAGCGGACACCTCCCGGAGATTGATCTCCGGATTAAAGTTTGTAGCGAAAGGATATCCGTGGTCACCGCCATTGCAGTCCAGAATATCAATTGTATCAATCTCGTCAAAAAGATGTTTCTGCGCATAGGCACAGAATACCTGCGTCACTCCCGGATCAAAACCGGAACCAAGGAGGGCCGTAAGTCCCGCTTTCTCAAACTTCTCTTTATATGCCCACTGCCAGGAGTAATCAAAGTACGCAGAGAATCCTTCCTCCTTACATCTTTTGTCATATACTTCCTTCCACTGAGGATCGGAAATGTCTTCCGGCTCATAGTTGGCCGTATCCATATAGTCAACGCCGCAGGCCAGGCAGGCTTCCATGATCGTCAGATCCTGATACGGAAGGGCAATGTTCATAACCAGATCCGGATTCACTTTTTTGATCAGTGCAATCACTTCTTCTGTGTGGTCTGCGTCCACCTGTTCTGTGGTGATCACTGCCTTTGTCTTTCCTTCCATTTTTTTCTTCAGCTCATCACATTTGGACTTTGTCCTGCTGGCAATACAGATTTCCTGGAAAACTTCACTGTTCTGACAGCATTTCTGAATCGCCACCTGAGCGACTCCGCCGCATCCGATTACTAATACTCTGCTCATTTTTCTTCCTCCTTCTCTCCGGCCTCCAGTGCCAGTATCATTTCTCTTACAATTTTTCCCGCCACTGCGGTAGATACTCCGCTCATATCATAATGAGGGCTTAACTCATTTACATCACATCCTACCACATGAGCCCGGCTGCATACCTTCGTCACTGCCCGACGCAGTTCCTCGAAAGATACGCCGCCCGGTTCCGGCGTCCCCGTTCCCGGAAATACACCTGGATCCAGAACATCCAGATCCACAGTAAAATATACCGGTATATTTCCCAGTTTCTCCAGCGTCTCATCCAGCCCCTCAAAGGAAAAAGGATGCATCCTGACATGATCCTTTGCCCAGGAAAACTCCTGCCGGTCCCCGGAACGGATTCCAAACTGATAGATCCTGCCATCCCCGGTCAGTTCCCAGCAGCGCCGCAGCACACAGGCATGGGAGAGGGAAACTCCCAGATAATCTTCTCTCAGATCCGCATGAGCGTCAAAGTGGATGATCGCCACATCCGGATACTTCTTTTTCACCGCCCGGAAAGCCCCCAGCGTCACCAGATGCTCTCCTCCCATCATAAAAGGCAGACGCCCTCCGCTTAAAATCTCCTCTGTTCTCGCCTCGATCTCTTCCAGCACCATTTTTGTGTCCCCGATAGGCAGCTCGATATCTCCGCTGTCCATAACCCGGGTGTCCTCCAGATCTCTGTCCTGATACGGGCTGTAACTCTCGAGTCCATAAGATTCCCGTCGGATAGCAGCACACCCGAACCGGGTTCCCGGCCGGTAGGATGTGGTCGAATCAAATGGTGCTCCAAAAAGCACCAGATCTGCTTCCTCCCAGCTTTTATCGCAACATAAAAAAGTTTCAGTATTAAGGTTCAACATCTTTTAAAAGTTCCTCCACATAAGCCGGTATATAAAAAGCCCCTTTGTGCAGGGTAGTTGTATAGTACCGGCAGCTGATCCCCCGCATATTCCATCTGGTCTCATCCAGATCCCTCAGCGGGTGATATTTCTTCGAAGCAAATCCAAACAGCCAGTGACCGGACGGATAGGTGGGAATGTGAGCCTGATAGACCTTGCTGATCGGGAAGGATTCCACGATATTCTTGTGTGCTTTCTGGCAGGCTGCCGCATCCCCGGGATAGAAAGGACTCTCATGCTGATTGATCAGAATTCCGTCCTCTTTTAAAGCCTTACAGCAGTTTCCATAAAATTCCCGGGTAAACAGTCCCTCTCCCGGTCCGAAAGGATCCGTAGAATCCACAATGATCAGATCATACTGATTTTCACAGAATCTCACATAACGCAACCCGTCCTCATAATGGATCGTAAGACGGGGATCATCAAAACGGCAGGCTGTCTTGGGCAGATACTGCCGGCACACCTCAACTACAAGAGGATCAATCTCTACCATATCAATCGATTCAATATCCGGATAGCGCACCAGCTCCCGCACAACTCCTCCGTCTCCTGCGCCGATCACCAGCACTCTCTTTACATTGGGATGAACTGCCATCGGCACATGGGTAATCATCTCATGATAGATAAATTCGTCTTTCTCCGTCAGCATCATATAGCCGTCCAGTGTCAGGAAACGGCCAAACTCAGGAGAGTCAAACACGTCAATCCTCTGAAATTCACTTTTTCCGCTGTAAACCTGCCGATCCACCCGCACGGAATACTTTACGTGAGGCGTATGCATTTCCGAAAACCAAAATTCCATTTCTATTCACATCCTTTCAGCACATTCAGAAATCCTATATCCGGATCCTCCGGTCCGGTCATGCTGCAGCCTTTCTCCTTCGCATACCGGATATAATCCAAAATCTGTTCCGTAATCCGCTCTCCCGGAGCCAGAATCGGAATTCCCGGAGGATAACACATCACAAATTCACTGCACACTCTTCCCTCTGTCCTGTCCAGCGGAAGAGATTCCTTTTCCGCATAAAAAGCCTCCTGCGGCGACTTCACAACCTGAGGCTCAATGTATTCCTGCTTCATAAGCCCGGTCTTATCCTTTCCAAACCGGCGTCTGATCTCCGCCAGGGCACTGACCAGACGCTCGATATCTCTTGGTCTGTCTCCAATAGAAAGGTATGCCAGGATATTTCCCAGATCACCGAACTCAATCTGAATATCGTACTGATCTCTTAAAAGATCATAAACTTCGATCCCCGCCAGTCCCATGGAGAGCGTATTAACCGAAAGCTTAGTCACATCAAAATCAAAAACACTGTCTCCATTCACCAGTTCCCGGGAAAATGCATAGCAGCCATCGATCCTGTTGATCTCTTTTCTGGCATACTCTGCCATCTTCACTACCTGAGCAAAAGTTTCCTTGCCCCGCAGCGCCAGATTTCTCCGGGAGATATCCAGGCTGGAAAGCAGAAGGTAAGAACCGCTGGTAGTCTGCGTCAGATTAATGATCTGGCGCACATGGCCTTCCACCATAGCCGGTCCCGTCAGAAGCAGAGAACTCTGAGTCAGGCTTCCCCCGGATTTATGCATGGAGACAGATGCCATATCTGCTCCTGCCTCCATGGCAGAAACCGGAAGATCCTCTCCAAAATAAAAATGCGTTCCGTGAGCCTCATCTGCCAGACAGAGCATACCGTGACTGTGAGCCAGTTTTACAATCCCCCTTAAATCTGAACAGATTCCGTAATATGTGGGATTGTTCACCAGTACAGCTTTGGCATCCGGGTTCTCCCGGATTGCCCTCTCCACATCGCTGACCCGCATACCCAGAGGAATCCCCAGCCGCTCTTCACAGGCCGGATCTACATAAACAGGAACTGCGCCGCACAGTACCATTGCTCCCATCACACTTCTGTGGACATTCCGCGGCAGAATGATCTTCTCTCCCCGCTTTGCCACAGAAAGAATCATTGCCTGTACAGCCGAAGTAGTTCCTCCCACCATCAGAAAAGCATGCGCTGCACCAAAAGCTTCCGCCGCAAGTTCCTCTGCCTCCCGGATCACAGAAATCGGATGGCAGAGATTATCCAGCGGCTTCATGGAATTTACATCCATCCCCACACATTTTTCCCCCAGAAGTTCTACCAGTTCCGGATTCCCCCGCCCTCTCTTATGCCCCGGCACGTCAAAAGGCACGACTCTCTTTCTTTCAAATTTCTGCAGCGCCTCATAAATCGGGGCTCTCTCCTGAGAAAGTTTCATCTTCCCTCTCCTCTCCTGGATTTCCTTCTCCATAGATCTCACTCATCTCTTTTCTCAGCTGTCGGATCATCTCCTCCCTTTTCTCCATTGGCAGATCCTCCGCCCTGGCATTGAAAAGATAATTCTGCAGATCAATCTCCTTCAGCATCATCCGCGTATGAAACAGATTGACTTCCTTCATATTTCTGTCTTCCGTATGATAACGGCACAAAATTTCCGGAGCAATAAAATCCCGGATAGACGTAATCTCATGATCCAGAAACAATTTTTTTCCATCCACATCCCGGGTAAATCCCCGCACCCGATAATCCATGGTAATAATATCAGAATCAAAAGATCCGATCAGATAATCCAGGGTGGACAGCGGCGTAATCTGCCCGCACGTGGCAACATCAATATCTACCCGGAAAGTAGCCAGGAAATTTTCCGGATGGTATTCCGGATAGGTGTGCACTGTCACATGGCTCTTATCCAGATGCGCCAGCTGTGTATCTCCCATGGGAATCATGGAATCCTCCGCAATCAGAATTGTCACAGACGCCCCCTGCGGTTCGTAATCCTGCCGGGCAATGTTAAGCACTCTGGCACCGATCATATCTGTCAGTGTTTTCAATATATGAGTCAGCCTCTCTGAATTGTACTGTTCATCAATATAGTCAATGTACTCTTTCTGTTCCCTGGCTGAACGGGCATAACATACATCGTATATATTAAAACTGAGCGCTTTTGTAAGATTATTGAAACCGTAAAGCCGCAGTTTATTTCCCATCTTTTCTCCCTCCATCGCCGCTTTTCCTCCCAAAATCCCGACCAAAATGCCCTGTTTTCCATATAGAAAAAGCGACATGCCGCTGCACATCGCTCCATAAAATCAATCCATAAAAAACCACAAAAACACAAGTGATAAATAGGTGCATATTCCACACTGCTTACCACCAGGCAGAAGTTTCATTCAGAGTCTGCAAAACAAATACTTTACACCACTACTCTTATTGACCGTTTTACAAGTTGATGTACACATCAGCATACCGGTTATAAAGTAACCAACTTATAAAATTGAGCTTCTAACTCAATCAATAATTACAACCCTTCGTTGTTCTTCGGCAGTTGACCCGGCTGTCCGTATGGCCTAAACCCCTTGCAGGGTGGTCAGAAAAATATTTGCATGGATACTCTGTCAACCTCATATCACATGACAGTTTTATTATAGCTGGCTCCAGCGTTATTGTCAAGTCTTCACCGCTCTGTCCAACGTACAAAATAATATGATAATAATTACACAGAACATTCTGCAACTTTTAAAGTTCCTGTGCTAAAAAGGCAGAACATGAACCCAAAATAAAAAAAGTCTGCGAATACAGACTTTTTTAGAGGCGCAGACCGGATTTGAACCGGTGGATACTGGTGTTGCAGACCATTGCCTTACCACTTGGCTACTACGCCTTACTTAATTTTATTATATGCTGAACAACTTCAAAAAATGACTCCGACGGGAATCGAACCCGTGTTACCGCCGTGAAAGGGCGATGTCTTAACCGCTTGAC
>URYM01000117.1 GCA_900552095.1 uncultured Blautia sp.
GGGCTCGGAGATGTGTATAAGAGACAGGCGGATTCCCAGATCCTCTGCCAAAATGATGGCTTTCTCCATAATCTCCATTCCCCGGGCACAGATCTCGGGATCATTGCTGCCCAGAGGATACTTCCGGTGGCCGGACAGACACATCGTCCGGATCGGAACTCCGGTCTCCCGCATAAGAGATACCAGCTCCAACCGCTCTTCACCACTCATGTCAAGCCGTGCCAGCTTTGCGTCTGTCTCATCAATACTGATCTCTATAAAGTCAAATCCTGCCTCTTTTGCCGCCAGCATCTTCTCTTTCCAGTTCAGATCCCCGGGCATGGCCTTCTCATAAAGGCCCAGCGTATATGCTCTTGCCATAGTCATCTCCTTCTTTCCTCTTCCTTTTCAACGTTCAGTCCAGAAAGTCTGTCTTCCTCACCTGATGCACCATCACACCTCTGCTCCGCAGCTCCTCCACAATTTCCGGAGACGCTTTCTCATCTGTAATCAGATAGCGGATCTCCTCAATGGGACAGCTGATAAAACTGCTGCTCTTTCCCAGTTTGGTATGATCAGCCAGCAGATAAGCCTCACGGGCCACATTGCGCACCATTAGCTGATTGATCGTCACCTCGTTGGCATTTTCTGTCGTCATGCCCGTGGCCGGATCAAGACCGGAACAGCCGATAAACGATTTTTTTGCGATCACAGTCTGAAGATTCCGGATCGCATAATCCCCCACCATAGCTTCTTTGGGGTAGCGCAGCTCCCCGCCGGTTAAGATCACATGCACGCCCGACCCGCGCTCCGCATCGATCACCCTTCCGTTGTTGGTGATCACTGTTACGTTTTTCCTTGTGATGTAGCGCAGCATCTGCCTGGCATTGCGGCTGGTATTCAAAAAGAGCGTGTCTCCATCCTCCACCAGACGGGCCGCATACCGGGCAATCAGATCCCGGTACATCTGTATCTCATCAGTCTTCTCTTCCCGCTCCGGCACAGCCACAGCTCCTCCATACACACGGATCAGCCTTTTCTGCTCCTCCAGATACTGCAGATCTCTGCGGATCGTGATCACAGAGACTTCCAGCAGATCGGCCAGCTCATCCACACGAACCTGCGGTCTGTCCCTCAAAATTTCCGTAATCCTGTTTCTCCGGGCATCCACACACGCCTTTTCCCGTTTCATAAGTTCGCCTCCTCTGTCTGATATGGAGAAAGGCTGCTGCAAGAATCGCAGCAGCCTCCCTTTGAGGGATCAGACGATCCCACACTCCTTCAGTTTCTGTTCCAGCTCCTGAGGTGCCATCACATTGTTCAATCCGATCACTGTGATCCCCTTTTCCCGGGCAGCTGCAAACTCTTCCGTAAAACTCTGGGCGCACAGGATCACATCGTAATCCTCCGCCGCAGTCTTTCCCTCTTCGAGGCTGCAGTGGTAGACTCTTCCGGGCCGGATCCCCAGCCGGTCGAGCACCTTCTGCATGTTCATCTTAAGCATCAGGCTTGAGCCTGTTCCGTTGGTACAGCAAACTAAAAATCTGATATTTTCCTTTGCCAATGAAATCTCCCGCTTTCCTGAAATTACTCGATTACGCCCTGTGCCTTTAATTTCTCTTCGATCTCTTTGTCAGACATCACGTTCTTCAGAGGAATGACTTTTACTCCCTTTGCCTCTGCGTCTGCGAACATGTTTGCAAAATTCTGTGCACACAGCAGCACATCGTACTGAGCTGCAGAACCTCTGCCTTCAGACAGGGGTGCATGATGAGTCTTGCATTTCATGCCGTTTCTTTTCAGAACTTTGTCCAGAGCCATCTGAGCCATCAGGCTGGAACCGGAACCATTTGCACAGCACACCAGAAATTTTAAGTTGTTATTGTTTGCCATGATATAATCTCCTCCAAATCACACTCTTATTATTTCGCCTGTTTTGCTTTTAATTCTTTATATGCCTCGTAATCTTCTGTCATCAGGAAGTAGCCTTCCTTATCCTTGCGGTACTGGATCTGCGGGATAGCCAGCAGACCAACAAAAATGAGCGCCACACCGATGTAACTTAAGTATTTCATCACAACGGTGAACACCGGCCATACAACGGCCCAGTCCCACATACCTAAGTATCCGCCGTAAGCTGCCATTCCTACCCAGCCTGCGATCAACGCAGAACCGAATACCTGACACAGTCCGGAAATGAACGGCAGGACAAGCACTGCTTTCAGACCGCCCTTCTCGTTTACAAATACACCGATGGTCGCATTGTCGAAGAATACCGGTACGAATCCACAGATGATCAGAACCGGGCTCTTCAGCAGGATCAGAGCTACAATTGCAACGATCTGTCCAATAAAACCGGAAACAAATCCCAAAGTCACAGCGTTGGAAGCACCAAATCCAAAGATAACCGCACAGTCAACACCGGGAACAGAACCGGGCAGAAGCTTATTGGCAATACCCTGGAAGGAGGTGGTCAGCTCTGCAACGAAAGTACGTACACCCATCTGCAGAATTGCCAGATATACTGCAAAGTAGAGACAGGTCTGGATCACATAGAACAGCATACTCTGTCCTTCTTTCATGAATCCGCCGGAGATCAGATAATCTTTTCCCAGCACACACAGAATGGCGCCGAAGAAGATCAGCATCAGAACGGAAGCAGATACCATGTTGTCATTGAAGATGGACAGGAATCCCGGAAGCTCCAGATCCTCGATCTTCTTAACCTTCTTGTCTTTCTTCTTTCCTTCATTTCCAAACAGTTTTCCGGCCAGCCAGTAGAAGAAGGCAACACCGAACATCTGCTGATGAGCCAGTGCAAATCCGGCTCCGTCTGTAACTTCCTGACAGGGTTTGATCGTCAGGTTGGAACCAACCGCCCAGTAAGCACCCAGAAGAAGCGCCATAACGATCAGCATGGGTACATGCATCTTCGGAGCCAGCAGGCCCGGAAGTGCGAACATGATCAGCCAGTACGCAGTTGCAGCCTGCTGTACCTGTACATTACCGGTGGTAAACAGGGCGCGCAGCTTGGTATACTTGCTGAAACGCACCAGCAGGATATTTACGATAAATGCGATAAAAAGAAGGATCATCGCATCGCCGAAGCCCTTTCCGAACACTTCCTCCACACCGGCTGTCACGGCGTTCTGTCCGAAATAGGGGTCAATTACAGTTGCATTGATATTAAAACGCTCACCCAGACCAACCAGCACCGGCCGGAAGTTATTTACCAGTCCGCTGGAACCTACGGTCAGGATCAGGTAACCTACGATTGCCTTAATGGTTCCGGCAAGAATATCATACCAGGGTCTCCACAGAAGGATATAACCGATCAGTACGATAAAACCGATCATAAACGCCGGCTGCTGCAAAATATTGGTCGCAAAGTATGACCAGATATTTGATAAAATTTCCATATATTCGCCCTCTCATTCTCTCTTGTTGGTCAGTCCAGATACTCTTCCTGGATCTTCAGCAGATCCTCGGGAGTCTCTGCCTTCGTCAGCGCTTCCACCACTTCTTCATTCATCAGAAGTTCGGAAAGGCGCGCCATATTATTCAGGTGCTGCTCCGGATCACAGGAAGCCAGCGTAAAGAACAGCTGTGCGTCCTTCTCCGGATCTTCCGGATCAAAAGATACCGGTTTGTCCAGCTTCATAAATCCAATGGCAGTCTTGTGAACACCCTGAGCGCCCTCCTGAGAATGAGGCATTGCGATATTCGGCATGATCACAATATAGGGACCGTATTTTTCCACACAGGCGATGATGTCTTCTTTATAGTTGTCCTCTATGGTACCGTCTGCCTCCAGACTCTCACAGCTCATCCGGATAGCTTCTCTCCAGTCCGGCGCTTCCGCAGCAAATTTATAATGCTTTTGTTCCACAAATTCTCTCAACATATTTTTTCCCTCTTTCTTCTTTATAGAAAGTTTTACAGGCAGGAACGGAACGGAATGTTCTGCGGATGCTCGAAGCAGTCCTCAAATCCTCTTCTGTGGTGATATGCTCTCTTATCTTTATCGGTGGGATATACGTATTTGCCGCCCACTTCCCAGAAGAAGGGATGGAACTTATAATCCAGACGGTCTTTCTTCATATCGTAAAGCACACGGATCTCATTTACATCTGCCATGAAGTTGGTCCATACATCATAGTGGATCGGGATTACAACTTTAGCGCGGAGAGCCTCTGCCATACGCAGAATATCAACAGAAGTCATCTTGTCTGCCATACCTACCGGGTTTTCTCCATAAGAACCGAATGCCACATCCACATCGTAATCTTTGCCGTGTTTTGCAAAGTAGATGGAGTAATGAGAATCACCGCTGTGATAGATGTTTCCGCCCGGAGTTTTGATCAGGTAGTTTACCGCCTTCTCATCCATATCGGTGGGGCAGATACCGGTCAGTTCTTCTCTGTTCTCGCTGGTATCGTCGGTCGTTACAAGACAGGTTCTGTCAAAGGAATCCAGCGCAACGATCTCCACATCTTTGATCTTAATGGTATCTCCCGGTTTTACTGTGATACAGCGGTCAGCGGGAACCCCCCACTTCTGCCACAGCTCTACGGATTTCTTCGGTCCGATAAAGGGTACCGGAATTTCTTTTCCGTTCTCATCCGTGGTAGTCATACCGCTCTGGATGACATGAGCCGCATACTCTGCACTCATATGATCCTGATGATAATGAGTAGCTAAAACTGCGTCTACCTGCTTGATCGCAAAGGGATCGATCACGAACGGAACCGCTCTTAAGTTCGGCTGCATCATTCTGGCACCGCACATATTGGCCATCTGATGTCCCGGTTTCATCTTTCCGTCTCCGTGTGTTCTCTTGCCGTTTCCTGCCCAGAGATCTACGGTCAGATTACATCCGCCCGGAGTTTTGAACCAAATTCCGGTACATCCCAGCCACCACATGGCAACAGTTCCCGGCTTTACTTCCTCATTTTCAATTTCCTCGTTCAGCCAGGTTCCCCACTCCGGGAAGGTGCCCATAATCCAGCTTTCTCTTGTGATCTCATCGATCTTGCTCATATTAGGTCCTCCTTGTACTCGATCATCAAGCTGATCGTTTTTATGATTTTTTCTTGTTCTTGATAAAATTTTATCACGATGTTATCCGTTCTGCAATGGTATTTTATGATCGTTTCTCTGTTTTTATGCACGTTTTCGATTTTCTTATATATTGCACAGTTTCCCCTCACGATTTTTGTGCATTTTTCATTGCATAAAAAAAGCAGAGCCTGTCCGCTCCGCTTTTTCACATTTCTGACTTTTCAGAACCTAGCCGGCCGCTGCCACAGCGCCTCCCGTGTACAGCTGGTAATACTTTCCTTTCTGTTCGATCAGCTGATCGTGCGTTCCCCGCTCAATGATCCTTCCCTGCTCCAGCACCATAATGCAGTCGCTGTTGCGCACGGTGGAAAGCCGGTGTGCAATCACAAAGGTGGTTCTTCCGCTCATCAGCTTATCCATACCATCCTGTACCAGTTTCTCCGTCCTGGTATCAATGGAACTGGTCGCCTCATCCAGGATCAGAACCGGCGGATCGGCAACCGCCGCCCGGGCTATCGCTAGAAGCTGACGCTGCCCCTGACTTAAATTCGCTCCATTTCCGGTCAGCAGCGTGTCGTATCCCTGAGGCAGGCGTCGTATAAATCCATCTGCATTGGCAAGTTTCGCCGCCGCGATCACTTCCTCATCGGAGGCATCCAGACGGCCGTAACGGATATTTTCCATCACCGTATCCGTAAAAAGCTGCGTCTCCTGCAGCACGATCCCCAGAGAACGGCGCAGATCAGCCTTCCGGATCTTGTTAATGTTGATCCCATCGTAACGGATCTTTCCGTCCTGAATATCGTAAAAACGGTTCAGAAGGTTCGTAATCGTGGTCTTTCCGGCACCTGTAGAGCCGACGAAAGCAATCTTCTGCCCCGGTGTGGCATACAGTTTAATGTCATGGAGCACCATTTTCTCAGGCGTGTATCCAAAATCCACACCTTCCATTACCTGTCTCTTATACACATCTCCGAGCCCACGAGACCGTACTAGATCTC
>URYM01000118.1 GCA_900552095.1 uncultured Blautia sp.
CAGTATCTATGGGGCGGACTGAATGTTCCTCACCGGAATTTTCTTCCGCCTCTTCTTCATTGACATAGACCTTTTCCTCTCCCTGTCCGGTGACCGATACCTGCTACAGATTGCTGCTGCCCGCCGGAATGGAAAAAGTCTCCTGCCGGGCCACCTGATCCAGACTGAAATACAGCTGTCCCGTAATCTGTCCGTCCACGGTAAAGATCCTGGATTTGTCATCCACAGTCACGTAGCGCCCCTGTTCCACGGGATTTCCCACATAAATACTTTTCTCTTTTCCCTGTGTGTCTGTCAGCTTCAGCGTATAGACAGGATCTTCCAGCCCGTAGTCTGCCAGGGTATCTCCTCCCGTCAGTTCTCTGTCTGCAGTCAGATTAGAAAACGTTTCTTCCATCACAGTCATGACATCCTGATCCAGAGTAATTTCCGGCTCTGCTTCCCAGATCCAGTTTTCCTCTTTGCAGAAAGTCATGGTATCTGTCCCGTCCGTATAGGAGATTTTCTGCAGATCCATATCCTTCGTCACTGGTATCTTTGCTGCCTCCGCCTCCCTTTGTGCTTCTTGCTGCTGTTTTTCATTCTGGCTTTTCAGCAGGAAATACACTCCTGAAAGCAAAACCAGAACTGCCGCCATAATCCAGATTCCTTTTTTCTTCACACTGCCACCTATGCCTTTCTTCTGCGCCGCCACTGAAGAAATCCTCCCAGCAGGAAGAGCGCCGGTATCCCGATCACAGCCGCAAAACTAATGGTTCCCACGTGCTGCATTGTGTTGTAGGTAACCGCAAGATTCTTCGGTTCTATGGAAATATTCGTCACATCCGAAAGATTCTCTGTCACCAGATTCATGAACAGCGTCAGGTTCTCCAGACTTCCGTACATAGCTGTCAGATTTCCATCGATCAGCGTATCTGAGGAAAGTACCGTCAGCCGGCTCTCTTTTGTCTCTTCCTCTTCTCCTTCTGTTTCTTCCTCACTGCCTGCAATTGTCTCAGATGCCACCGCTCCCAGCAGGTACTGTCCCCTGGTCTCCCCTTCTTCTGTCACCACATATCCTTCCTGTGAGGTCTGAAGAACAGGATTTAAGGAAATCGTATCCCTCGCCGGATCGGTTTGCGTGATTCCCTTCGCATTTGTCATCAGGAGCATTTCCGTCTCCATCTTATCTGTGATGGGGCTTCCCGCAGTCACCTCGGGGAAAATCCAGTAATAATTTCCCTGCAGGTTTCTCTCCATATCTGCCGCATAGCCCTGCTCCACAGTCATGCCGTATTCTGCCAGAAATCCCTCCAGGTTTGGCTGTTCTTCCTTAGACATTCCAAGGAGAATCATCACTTTTCCGCCCCGGTTCATATAATCCCGCAGAAGAGCGATCTCCTCCGCTGCCAGATCAGCTGTCGGACCTGAGATCAGCAGAAGTTCACAGTCTTCGGGAACCGCCGTACTCATAAGAAGATTCAGTTCCTGCGTCTCTCCGCTGATCTTTTCAATCAGATCATTTACCTGGGAAGAAAGCGCGCTCTCCCCGTGTCCGGAAGTATAATAAATCCTGTGAGTCTCCCCTGCAGTCACTGTATTCACCGCCCCGGTAATCTGGCCTTCCGCGTCAAACTGTCCCTCCGACGCGCTCCCCGTCGTATAGTAGCTGGAGTAATCCGGCACAATCATATCATAATAATCAATCACTTTTTCTTTCCCGGTCGCTTCACAGGAAACCACCACATTATTCTGCTGTGTCTCATATTCTGTCAGCACAGACGGGTGCAGGACAGGATCTATCCATTCCAGAGAAAGATTGGGCGAAAGCGCCGCATAGCTTTCCAGGAAGCGCACCAGACGGTCATCGTACGATTCTTTTTTCTGCAGCACCCGGATCTCAACGGGGTCTTCCAGCCCTTCCAGCAGATCCCGGCTCACCTCCGAGATCTCATACAGCCGGTTATCACTGATGTCAATCTGTTTTGCCTGCTGCGGCAGCTGACCTGCTGCAAGGTTAAAAAGCAGGACGGCAGCTACAGCCATCGCCGTCAGTCCCACACTGTAAGAACCATTTTTTGACGCCGCGGTGGCAAAAAGTCTCTTTATTTTTTCCATTTTTTGTCCCTCCTAATTCCAGCGTCTCTTCTGAATCGTCTGTACCGTCAGAAACAAACACAGCCCCGTGACGGACAGAAGCAGAAGAATCCCCTGCAGATTCAGAATATTGTTATACATACTGTCCTCCAGAAGGGAGGAAAAGGAAACCTTTGCCATCAGAGACGGCAGCAGATTTTCAAATTTTCCGCTGTCCGTAAGGAAAATGATACCGCACACAGCCATACCGGCCGTTCCGGCGCCAGCTCCCAGAATCCAGTTCTTCGTAGCCTTCCAGATCCAGACTCCAACTGCCGTTGCCACTGCCAGAAGTACCAGCAGGTTCGTCACCGCAGACGCCGGCATAAAATCCTGAAGCCCTTCCCACAGATAGCAGACCAGCAGGATTCCAAAAGTGGAAACCGCAGCGATCACCGGGCTTTCTGTGAACGAAGACATCAGAAGTCCTGCTGCAATATACGTACATCCCAAAAGGAAATAAATCAGAAGCGATGCGTAATCCGCCCGCAGATAAGCATTGCCCTGCCCTTCGATCACAAGAGGGAAAAATGCAAAAATCCCGCAGGGCACAGCCAGTATGGTGATCATGGCCAGATATTTTCCCAGAACGATCTGTCCCAGAGTCACCGGCCTTGTCAGGAGCAGCTGATCCGTCTTATTCTTCCGCTCTTCCGCCATGCTGCGCATCGTCAGAACGGGCACTGCGATCAGAAAGAAATACATACTGCCGTACAGAGCATAGGAAAATTTCGGATAACCGAAACTTAAATTATATACCATGAAGTAAATGCCCACTGCTGCCACCAGAAAGGCAATAAACGCATACCCCACCATCGTCTGAAAGCAGGAGCGCAGCTCTCTTTTATAAATTGCCCTCATCCTGTGATCCCTCCTCTCCTGTCACCTGCAGGAACACATCTTCCAGCGTTTTTCCGGAAGCTTCCATCAGAAGAAGCGGCTTCTCTGCACGGGCGAAAGCCCAGAAAACCTCTTCCCGGATATCCCTTCCTTCCAGCGCTTCCAGACAGACCTGAACCGTTCCCTCTTCTTTTCCCGGACTGCAGGTAAAACTTTTCACATTCTCTGAACAATTTAGAATTTCTTCTGCCTCTTCCTTTTCACACCGGGCCAGAATCTTTAAATTTTCACCGCCCTGCATCATCCGTTCCAGCTCTTCCGGTTTTCCGCTGGCCACCAGTTTTCCCCGGGAAATGATCAGAATTTCGTCACAGATCTCACTGACCTCCGCCAGAATATGAGAACTTAAAATTACTGTATGCTCCTTTGCCAGCTCCCGGATCAGTTCCCTCACTTCTATGATCTGCTGCGGGTCCATCCCCACCATTGGTTCATCCAGGATCAGGATCTCCGGATAACCCAGAAGAGCCTGTGCTAGGCCGACTCTCTGGCGGTATCCTTTGGAAAGATTTCGGATCAGCCGGTCCTGTACCTCCTCAACCTTTACCAGATCCATCACATTCTCCACCTGATCCTCCCGGTCCTGCTTCCGGATCCCCACCAGTTCCGCGGCAAAATCCAGATATTCCCGTACCGTCATTTCCATATAAAGAGGCGGCAGTTCCGGCAGATAACCGATATACTTCTTCGCCTCCTTTGGTTCCTTCAAAATATCATGCCCCTGAATCAGGATTTCTCCCTCCGTAGCGCTCAGATACCCGGTCATCATATTCATCGTGGTAGATTTGCCCGCGCCGTTGGACCCCAGAAATCCATAAACCTTTCCCTTCTCCAGAGCAAAGTTTAGATGATCCACCGCCAGATGATCCCCGTACCGCTTCACAAGATTTCTTACTTCAATCAATCTGCTCTCCTCCTGTTTTTTGCTCCTGCCATTGTATCGGAAAATCGTGGCAAATCCATGGAAAACCTGTGAAAAAAATCTGAGAATTCTGTGTTCATTTTATGTTCTTCCATTGACAATCCTTCGTTTTCGCGTATAATAGCTTCTGGATAGTTCTTTTTAGAACTGTTTTTATCAAAACTATTTTCAGAGGAGGAGGAATTGCCTTGCATATGAATGCGGAATCACTTCTGAACTTCCGGCGTATTATGAAGCTCCATGAAGGTATTCTGAAAAAAGTCTGTGAAGAGTATCAGCTGACTCTCACAGAAGCTTCCATTATCTGTTTCCTGAAAAATAATCCCACGCTGGACACAGCCGGAGATATCGTAGAGATTCGGATGCTGTCCAAGGGAAATGTCTCACAGGCGGTAGAAAGCCTGATCCAGAAATCCCTTCTTCAGAGGACTCCGGACACGGATGACCGCCGGAAGATCCACCTTTCTCTTCTTCCGACTGCGCTTCCCATTTCCAATTCCATTGATGCCATGCAGGAGGAATTTATAAAGGAACTGTTTCAGGGCTTTACAGAAGAAGAATATCAGCTGTATGTCCAACTCAATGAGCGTTTTATGGAAAATACAAAAACTGCACTTGCAAGGAGGAAAAAATCATGACGCAGGACAATAACTTCCTGGCTGAAAAGCCAATCGGACGGCTTCTGCTGCAGCTTGCTCTGCCCACCGTCGCCGCCCAGATTATCAACATGCTCTACAACATCGTAGACCGCATCTACATCGGCCACATTCCCGAAGTGGGAACGCTGGCTCTGACCGGTGTGGGCGTCTGTATGCCTCTGATCATGCTGGTTTCCGCCTTCGCCGCCCTGGTGGGAAACGGCGGAGCCCCCAGAGCTTCTATCTTTATGGGTCAGAAAGACAATGAAAAAGCTGAAAAAACACTGGGGAACTGTTTCTGTCTTCAGATTATCGTCGCCCTGATTCTAACCGCTGCACTTCTCATCTGGAACCGGGATCTTCTGATGGCCTTCGGAGCTGATTCGGATACCATCGAATACGGTGTCAGCTACATGAACATTTACGCTATCGGCACAATCTTCGTTCAGCTCACGCTGGGCATGAACGCCTTTATCACAGCTCAGGGCTTCTCCCGGACGGCAATGCTCTCTGTACTGATCGGTGCCGTGACCAATATCGTTCTCGACCCCATCCTGATCTTCGGATTCGACATGGGTGTCCGCGGCGCCGCCCTGGCCACCATCATTTCCCAGGCTCTCTCCTGCCTCTGGGTTGTCTCCTTCCTGATGGGCAAAAAAACCATCCTGAAGATCCGTGCCCGCCATCTGCCGCTGAAAGCGAAGATCATTTTCCCCAGCCTGGCTCTGGGACTGTCCTTCTTCTTTATGCAGGCCAGCGAGAGTATTATTGCCGTCTGCTTTAACTCTTCCCTGCAGAAATACGGCGGAACCATCGCCGTAGGGGCTATGACCATCTTAACCAGCGTCATGCAGTTTGCCATGCTTCCCCTGCAGGGACTGGGACAGGGCGCACAGCCCATCATCAGCTACAATTACGGAGCCGGAATACCAGAGCGTGTAAAGGCCGCGTTCAAGCTTCTCTTAAAGGTAAGTCTCTGCTACTCCGTTCTTTTGTGGGCAGTCATCATGCTCTTCCCCCAGGGATTTGCCATGATGTTTACCTCTGATCCCGACTGGCTTAATTATGCCAGAACCGCCCTGCGGATCTACATGGCCTGCATGCTGCTCTTCGGTATCCAGATCGCCTGCCAGATGACCTTCACCGCTCTGGGAAATGCAAAAGCTTCCATCATGGTAGCTGTCATGAGAAAGTTTATTCTTTTACTTCCTCTGATCTATCTGCTTCCCAACATCCTGCCCGGAGATAAAGCAATCTCCGTTTATATGGCCGAGCCTGTAGCAGATTTTCTTGCCGTGACTTTCACCGCAATCCTGTTCTACTTCCAGTTCAGAAAGTCGCTGCGTGCCATGGAAAATCCGAAAACCTCTTAAACAGCAAAAAAGATGCAGATCAGACGTATCTCCTCTGAATCTGCATCTTTTTTTGTTCTCTGCTCCGCCTGCCCTATGCAGTGA
>URYM01000119.1 GCA_900552095.1 uncultured Blautia sp.
ATCTCTCATTATACCAAGATTGCCTGAAAAAACAACCCTCCCCCCGGGTTTTCCTCAAAATCCCGGACAGAAAGAAAGGATGCAGGTTCCGGAAAAACCGGTCTGCATCCCTTTGCTCTTTCTTTATTTTTCATCCATATGGGACTCTACCATCTTTACAATGGCCGGTTTCTGCTGCAGGCCACTGACCCGCTCCAGCTCCTCCCCGTTTTTGAAGACAATCAGGGTGGGGTATCCCTTCACCTGATATTTCTCCGTCTGCTCCTTATTCTTGTCAAAATCAATCTTCAGGATGGACACCTGATCTCCCAGCTGTTTTTCCACATCGTTTAATACGAAGGAAAGCATTTTGCACGGACCGCAGGTAGAGGAAAAGAAATCTGCCAGTACCAGGCCCTCTGTATGAAGCTGTTCAAATTCTTCTCCTGTTACTTCTTTTATCATAAGTTTTCTCCTTTCTACTCCAGGCTCTTAATATAACGGGAAGCTTCCTGCGCCGCGATCGCGCCGTCCGCACAGGCTGTAATCACCTGTCTTAAATGCTTCGCCGTACAGTCCCCTGCCCCGAAAATTCCGGGAATCTCTGTCTCCATGTGGCTTCCTGCCTTCACGTAGCCCATCTGATCCAGAACACCCAGGCTTTCACAGAACTCCGTAGTCGGCTTCAGCCCGATATACTCGAAAACGCCGTCGCAGCTGACCCGGTGCTCTTCTCCGGTCTTCGTGGATTTAAAATGAATTCCCTCCAGCTTTCCATCTCCGTAAAATTCCAGTACATCCTGGTAGGGATAGATCGTCACGTTGTCCATGGCCCTCAGCTTATCGCAGGAAATGGGATCCGCCGTCAGATCAAACATGGTCACGATTGTCAGAGAGTGCACAATCTCTGCCAGATAAATAGATTCTTCCACCGCGGAATTGCCGCCTCCGATCACAACCACATCCTTATCCCGGTAAGCCGCTCCGTCACAGATCGCACACCAGCTGATTCCGTTTCCGGCAAATTCTTTTTCCCCGGGAACGTTCAGCATCCGCGGCCGTGTTCCGGTGGCAAGCAGCACGGCACGGGCCGTATAGACCTTTTCCTCTTCTTTGCAGAGTACCTGTTTTTCTCCGTTCTCCAGAAGACGGATCTCTTCCACGGTACGGTAATCAAAAGCCACATTCAGCTTCTGCGTGTGTTCAAACATCTGGATCGCCAGCTCCGCGCCATTGATGAAACCGGCTCCCGTATAGTTCTGAATCTCATTCGTGTTGATGATCTGTCCTCCCGGCGCCAGCTTATCCAGCATCAGAACGGAAAGATTGGCTCTCGCCCCGTAAATTGCCGCCGTCATCCCTGCGGGCCCGCTGCCCACAATAATCAAATCATAACCTGCCATTTTCCTGCGCCTCCCCGCATGTGATCTGAATTCCTGTCTCATACTTTTTATCATCCACGATAACCCGCAGATCGTATGTTCCTTTGAGTCCCGCTTTGTTTACGCTCAGCGTGATATTTCTCGGATCCTTCTCAATAAACGTTCCGCAGCAGAGCGCGGTAAACTTATTCTTTGCCGTGGAAATGAAGTAGCCGTGTACTTCCTCTCCCTGCTCCAGAAGCAGCATGACCAGCTGTCCTCCCTCGAAAATCGCCTTAAAGGTAAAACGGTCGTCTTCCTCGGTCAGATTTGCCTCGTACCGGTAGGGAAGCAGTTCCCCGCAGGGTTCCAGGGGAATGATCGTATCAAATTCCGGTGTCACACCCATACTGCCCAGCCGCTCTCCTTTTCCCACAGGAAGATTATCCTGTTCATGATAAAGTGTCAGCTTCTCTGCCCGGTAGAAATTTCCGGTGATCTTAAGTTCCAGCATTTTCTTTCCGTTCTGCATTTCCACCGTAATGCTCTCCGCCCGCACATTGGGGTCTCCCTGCATCAGAGCTGCCGGTTTCTCAGACGCGTGCTCTCCATAATACTGGATGCCGCCGGAATGTACCATGTAATGGTCTTCCCCGTAGAATTCCACATTTCCGATATAGGAAGAGAAAAATTCCTCTCCTCTTTCTTTCCCGTACTGCCAGATCTGGCGTACCGTTTTCTTCTCCTGATCCAGGCGGTAACGCACACCCCGGGAGAAATTATCCTTATTTAAACGGAACTTTTCCCGGATCTTAGAGCGATAATGACCGTTATCAAAGCACATCACATCTCCGTCCGGCGTCATCAGGCAGGCATGCTGTTCGTAAAACCAGTCAAATTCTCCATCGCCTTCCGGAGTGAAAAAGTATTTCTTTTTCTCCTCCGGCCACAGATCGGAATCACCCAGAATCCAGTTTAAGTTTCCTGTCTCATAGTCAATATTGATGATACTGTCTGTATGTCTTCCGGAGAGCGTAATAGAATTTGTGTTTTTGTCATACCACAGCGCGTTGTTGTGGAACCAGTCTCTGTCGGTATAGCCGCCGGACGGCCCTTCTCCCGGAGTCAGGCAGTCTTTCAGATCCCAGACTTTCTTCACCTGTCCGTTTGCTCTGTCTATCAGTACGATTTCATCTTCGACTGTCTCATAGGAGGGGGATTCCGAGAGAATAAGAAGATCTCCGTTTTCCATCTCCCAGCAGTCATGGTGATAGCCGCCGGGAACAGAATACTCCCGGATCACCTTTCCGGCCATGGTCATCTCATAAACGCCGGACATATAATACGGCATCTGCAGCACCCGCTCTGTGCCGATCAGAAGATTTCCATTTTTTAAACGCTTCAGGTCAAAAACCACCGGAATATTCAGATGCCAGCGGATGTCTCCCCGGTAATCAAATCCGGTTGCCAGCGCTGCCAGAGACGGTGTCACGAAGATCAGCTGATCCTTCAGATATTCTGCTGTAGTCTCCATACTGATCAGCTTCGGTTCATCCCCGCTTAAAGGTCCCACCGGAATCTCCACCAGGCTGCTCTCCCCCTGGTAAAGCCGGATCTGCACTTTATTCCTGTAATCTGCATACAATCCCAGCACCGGAAGGATGTGTTTCTTTGCCGGGGGGAAGGTATGGGTAATGTTTCCCGCCTCTTCTTTTCCAAAAACAGTCAGCGTCACCGCCTGCTCTTCTTCTGTCTCAAAACAGATCACCGCCGCCAGCGGATTGATCAGATAGGGATTTACCCTGATAAAAGGGTGTCGAAAAGTAAAGCTGCCGTTTTCCCATGCCGCCAGCATCTCCTGCTCCACTCTGTTCTGCCTTTCGATCAGGCTCTCCAGATAGGAATATGTAATTTTCTCAGCCATCCAAGCTCCTTTCCTGTTCGATCAGTTTTTCCGCGATCCTGCTGTCCGTGATCAGACAGTCGATCAGGTTTCCTTTTATAGCCGCATAAATCGCCTGCGTCTTATCCCAGCCTCCGGCCAGTGCAATCACCTGGGGCACCTGCTGAAGATCCTCAAAGGGAATTCCGATAATCCGGTCATTCAGCCGGTCGTTGATCTTTTTCCCTTCCCTGTCGAAAAAATAACCGCAGAGATAGCCTACGGCGCCCTTCCGGATCAGCTCTTCCTTTTTTCTGGGCGTTAGATAGCCCTCCCAGGTATTTACTCCGCCTCCCGCTTTCATATCCGCGATCCCGGTCACCACATACTGCACTTTTTTTGCCTTTTCAAGAGCAGTACGGATAATCCGCTCCTTCATAAGCTCCTTGCGCACGATATCGTTCTCAATATAGAGCGGAGCATACAGCAGAGAGTATCTGGCCTGGAAAGCCCTGGCCATCTCCTGTACCAGCACAGGAAGTTCTTTCTGGCTTAAGTATTCTTCCGTAGCATTTCCTACCAGCTGTACAATCTCCAGTTTTCTGGGCACCGAGGGTTTCAGCTGACGAACCATCTGATAAATCGTCCGTCCCCAGGAAAGTCCCACGGCATCACCGTCTTCCAGAATACTGTCCAGATATCCTGCCGCCATCTCTCCGATCCTTTTAATTGCGATCTCCGCGTCCTGATTATCATAAAGGTCTGTGACCACCAGTGCTTCTTTCAGTCCAAATCTGCGCTTTAGTTCTGTCTCCAGAAGCACAGACTGCTTCAGCGGATAATGGATCTGAAATTCCACGATTTTTTCTTCCCGGGCGATCTTTAAAGCCCGGGAGACCTTCGCTTTGGAAAAGAACAGCATATTGGCGATCTCCTGCTGTGACATACCTTCCACGTAATACATTCTTGCTATCTCGGCTATCACTGCCAGTTCTTCCTCATCTGCCCTTTTCATGTTCCGATCTCCCGCCTTTCCCTAGCGATCTGCGATGCCGCTCTCTTTTAACTTTGTTTCCAGTTCTTTCTTATTCATCAGGTTTTTCAGGCCAAGAACGATCGTTCCCGGTTTTACCTTAAAGCTCTTCACAAAGTTCTCCGCTACTACGATCAGATCATAATCGTGCGCGATGGATTTTGCCTCATCAATGCTGGTATGATAAATATCATGCTCAACTCCCATAGATTTCAGCACTTTAGAACAGTTCATTTTAATCAGCTGTGAGCTTCCCATCCCGCATCCGCAGGCAACTAATACTTTGATCATTCTTCTTCCTCCTCAATTCCCATGGAAAAGTAATTTTCTTTATTTTTGCGGTACTGCAGCTGAGGAATCAGCAGCATACCAAGGATACACAAAATAATTCCGGGCACGGTCAGATATTTAATTACCACACCCATCGCCGGCCACAGTGTTGCCCAGTCCAGATTGCCTACATAACCTCCAAAAGAGGACATCTGGAAGAGGCCGATGGCAAAGGCACTTCCCAGCACCTGCAGAAGGCCGGAACCCATACAGAATACAACCAGCGCTTTAATCCCGCCTTTTAAGTTCGCATACAAACCGATGGTGGCATTATCGTAAAAGAGGGGTACAAAGCCCGGTATAATCATCAGCGGGGATTTGAAAATCAAAAGTCCCGCAATCGCGATCACCTGTCCCACTGCTCCGAATAAGAATCCCAGTGTTACTGCATTGGGATCGCCAAAAGAATACGTAGCCGCACAGTCAACAGCCGGCATACTTCCCTTCAAGACAGAATTGGAGATTCCATTGAAAGACTCCACCATCTCGCCTACAAACATACGGATACCTGTTCTTAAGATAACCAGATCCACTGCAAAGGAAGCACAGCGCTGGAAAATGTAGACCGGGAAGGAAAGTCCTGCTCCGAAATTGGCCTTATCCAGCTCTCTTAAAATATCCGGTCCGATGATAATCATGATCACACCGAAGAACAGAAGCATCAAAAGTGTGGTTGATACTACATAATCTTCCAGGATCTTCATAGCTCCGCCCAGCTTGATTTCCTTATCTTTTTTCTTCTTATCTTTTCCGGCAAAAACATGGCCGAACTTGTGGGCAAACCAGACACCCAGCATCTGCTGATGACCAATGGCGAATCCGGATCCTTCCGTCAGTTCCTGAGTTGCCTCCACGGTAAGGTTAGAAAATACAGACCAGTAGGTTCCGATCAGAAGACCGATCAGAACAATTCCCCACATATTGCGCATGGAGGGAACCAGAAGAAATATGATCCAGGTAGCCACTGCGGACTGTTTCACCATGATGTGACCTGTTGTAAACAGAGTTCTGACTTTCGTAAATTTTCTGAAAAATACCAGTACAATATTCCACACAAAAGCGATCAGCAGGGTCAGCATGGCAAATGAAGTTGTAATACCAATGCTCTCCAGCGCACTGTTAGCCGCTGTAAACCCAAAATTAGGATCGATAACTACCGCATCAATGGCCCATTTCTGCTGGATTCCATTCAGGAGCGGAGATACCGTCCCTTTCAGAAGACTGGCTCCTGCCTGCAGGATCATATATCCTACTACGGTCCGGATAAAACCGGCCAGAATCTCATACCACTTTCTTTTCAGCAGCGCGTATCCCACTACCACGATCAGTCCGATAAAAATGGCAGGCTGGGCCAGCACATTATTAAACCTGTCTCTTATACACATCTGACGCTGCCGACGATCTTACGC
>URYM01000120.1 GCA_900552095.1 uncultured Blautia sp.
GAACTACCGTTGCCCGGGCCATGTAGCCGCAATCCTCCAAAAGAGCAATCAGGAAATACATAACCATTACCAGGGGCAAAAATCCCACCACCGCACCTACACCGCCAATGATTCCATCCACCAGGAGAGCCTGAAGGAAGGGGTTTGCGCTTTCTGCCATGCTTCCCACCCAGGCCTGAAAGGTCTCGATCCCCCCAACCAGCCAATCCGCGATCCAGGTTCCCACAGTTGACTGGGAGATATAAAATACGCCGAACATAATTGCCGCAAAGACAGGAATACCGATAAACTTATTTGTAAGCACATCATCTATGCGATCCTGTCTGTTTTTCTGTTTTGTAAAAACTTTTCTTTTCTCTGTGTCTTTTACAACCTCATTTACAAATGCAAAACGATTTCTGTCTGCTACCTCCACCTGCTCTTTATCCTGAAGATTAAATTCTTCCTGCACATAAGGCGCCTCCTGTCCGCTGCCTTTTAATGAGACCGCCCGGGAAATCACTTCCTTCAGCCCGGGATGACCAGGATCTTCCGATACCGTCCGAATCACCGGACACTTTAATCTCTCTGCCAGCTTCTCCACATCAATTTCTGTTTTTTTCTTCTCCACCAGATCACTTTTATTCAAAGCAATCACCACCGGAATACCCAGTTCCAGAAGCTGTGTCGTAAAAAACAGACTTCTGCTTAAATTTGTTGCATCCACAATATTAATAATCACATCCGGATTTTCTTTTTTTACATATGCACTGGTTATACTTTCTTCAGAAGTATAGGGAGACATGGAGTAAGCCCCCGGCAAATCCACTGCAGTCAGTTTTTCATCCCCGTCAAAATACCCCTTCCGAATCGGACTCTCTTTCTTCTCCACCGTAACACCAGCCCAGTTCCCGACGCGTTCCTTTCTTCCTGTAAGCGCATTGTACATGGTCGTTTTTCCACTATTTGGATTTCCCGTCAGCGCAATTCTCATAATGTCTCCTCCTTGATTTTTAAGTTAGTATTTACTAACCTTTTCATAAAAAAATAACGATTCAATCCACCCTGTTAAATCGAAATGGCTTTTGCCAAATCCTTGTCCATGTTATACCTTCCATCTTTAATAGACACAACACACCCACCTTTGCGGTGTGCAATTACAGTGATCGGTTCTCCGCTGTAACATCCCAGGGAAAACAAAAAAGCATTCAGTTCTGCATCATCTGTAGAAATGCCCTTTACTACATATTCTGTTCCTTCTTTTGCCTCTGATAAATTCATAATCAGCTGACACACTCCATTCCTTTTATTCTTCTTTCTGAGATTGGTCATCTTTTGACAAGCTCTTTATGGTTAGTATAAGCTAACCTATGCTTTCTGTCAAGCTTTTTAGCATATTTTATTTACTATCCATCAATTTTACTGCAATTGATCTTCCGAATGACACGGCAGGGGTTTCCGGCAGCCATTTCCAATTTTTATTGGAAGCGCATAGGTGCGCCGGCATTTCTTCCCGTCCCGAATCTTTCCCACTGCGTATCGTTCTTCGCGTTCAACCGGATGGGTTGCTGTGTAAAGCTGCACATATTGTTTTAATTTTTTACAGGCGTGAAAATCGAAAAAGGGTGACATGAAACGCGTCACCCTCCTGATATTTATACTGCTAAGATTACAGAAGTTCCAGAACTTTGCGGATATCGCGGATTACATAGTCTGCACCGGCCTGGCGGTATACTTCCTCTGCTTTTTCTTCCCGCTCTTTTCTCTCCTCCGGGGAAAGGTCCTTATACTCTTGTTCGGTCAGTCCCAGCACAGAACTTCCCTCCAGGATTCCCACAGAAACAAGCCCCGCATTCTTCCCTTCCAGAATATCCGCTACAGTATCTCCCACTTTCATAACCCGGGATACTTCCTTTAATCCCAGAGCTTCCATGTTGCGGAAAATCATGTAAGGATAAGGACGGCCCTTTCCTCCCACCGCATCCGGGGAAAACCAGCAGTCCGGCTCATATCCCTGTTCTTTTGCTCTTTCTGTCACTACAGTCATCATTTCATCCGTGTAGCCGGTGGTGGAACCGATCTTAAGTCCCATTTCCCGCAGCTTTGCCACAGTCTCCGTCACATAAGGCTTAGGCTCGGCAAAATTTTCTACAATCTCCAGGATTTTCGCCTCGCTTCTTTTATAAACCCGCACCACATCCTCCTCGTTCCAGTCTCTCTGATGCACTTCTCTCCATAGTGCAGAAATTCTCTCCATGGAAAGCATGGTTCTCACATGGTCGATTTTCAGCATTCCCATCGGTTTGCGCACTTCTTCCAGCGTGGGGGTAATGCCGTTTTCTTCAAAGGCTTCCACAAAAGCCTGTACCGGTGCAAAACACCCGTAATCTACCGTTGTTCCAGCCCAGTCAAAAATAATTCCGTCAAATTTCATCGCTTATCTCTCCTCCAGAAAATCTTTTACGATCACACACAGTTTCTCAATATCTTCCTCATAAATCTCACCGATATTTCCAATCCGGAAGGTATCTGCATCAGTCACCTTGCCCGGGTAGATCGCATACCCTCTGTCTTTTATATACTGATACATATCCTGAAAACAGAAGCTGCGGTTCTCCGGATAAAAGAAGGTAGTGATAATCGGCCCCTGATGTTCTCCTTCGATATAAGGGCGGATTCCCAGTTCTCCCATCTTCTCAATCAGCAGATGATTATTTCTGCGGTAACGGCCAGCCCGTGCGGCAATGCCGCCTTCTTCCTCCAGTTCCTTTAAAGCCTGTGCAAAGGCAAGTACTACATGGGTCGGAGAGGTGAAACGCCATTTTCCATCCTTCTCCATCGTCAGCCACTGGTCATAGAGATCGAGAGACAGACTTCTGGCCTTTCCTCTGCTTGCCTCCAGTTTATCTCTGCGGCAGATAATGAAAGAAAATCCCGGCACCCCCTGAATACATTTATTGGCACTGCTGATCAGAAAATCGATACCCAGTTCTCCCACCGGTATATCCACGCCGCCAAAGCTTGACATAGCATCTACGATAAAGATTCTTCCCGCAGCTTTCACCGTCTTTGCCACAGAAGCGATATCATTTAAAATACCGGAAGTAGTTTCACTGTGCACCATGGCAACGTGGGTGATATCCGGATGTTCTTTTAAGATTTGTCCGATTTTTTCCGCAGAGGGTACCTTGTGATACTCTTCACGGTACAAAATATAAGAAACGCCTGCATGTTCTGCGATCTGAGCCATCCGCTCTCCATAAGCTCCATTGGCTGCAATCAGAAGAGTCTCATCCTTCCCCACCACGCTGGTAAGTACAGATTCCACCCCAAAGGTGCCGCTGCCCTGCATCAGAACCGCCGTGTATTCCGGTTCTGTTACATGAGCCAGATCCAGGAGGCTTCTCCGAATAGACTGAGTGATTTTTTTATAATCATCATCCCAGGTACAGTGATCAAACAGCATTTCCTTTTTTACCGTATCTGTAGTGGTGAGCGGTCCCGGCGTCAGCAGTTTATAAGTCTTCATTTTCGTTATCCTCGTCTTTCTTTTTATTTACAGCTTTCCGACAGTTCCTGATGCTTCTCAAGAAGAGCCAGCGTCAGAGGTTCCGGGAAAGTTTTCGGATATTTTGAACTGTTTTCGCTTCCGGTCGTTTCCCCCTCATAGATTGCATTGGGATAAGATTTCTGAAGTTCACTTCTTCCCTTTTCAATTATGCACTGAGCCATCTCCTGAGCCAGCGGATTCGTATCTTCTCCCTTATCTACTACAGCTACAGACTCTGTCAGAGAGAAATTTCCCTCTGTGGGATCCACATAATCTACCGGAAGCCCTTCCGCTTTATCAGCCACAGCCTGCTGACGCAGACCGAATCCTACGGCCACTTCGCCGGCACGGACTTTTTTAAGAGGAGCAGAACCGGAACTCTCAATATGAGGGCCGGCATTTTCATAAATTCCGGTAAGTACCTCTTTTGCCCCGTTTTCCCCGTATTCACTTACCAGAGCCTGGATCAGAAGCCATGCAGTGGAGGAACTCTTTACATCTGTGACAGATACCAGATCTTTATATTCCGGTTTCGTTAAATCTTTTAAACAGACAGGCATCTCCAGATTATTTTCTTTTAATACCTCTGTATTCACCAGAATCGTTCCCTCCTGGGAGGTAATCGGTGCGCAGTAACTCTTCTCACCACCGTCAATCAGCTGATAGGAAAAGTCGAGATCCTGGAACATATTCTGATCTTCCTGCGCGCTGTCGATATAAAAAGTACTCAGGGTCAGAAGATCTGCCTCTATCTTCGTACCCTCGGCCATTACTTTTCCGCCCAGTTCGGAAGTTCCGAAAGTCTGAAAGAGATATTTTCCCTCATATCCATTTTCATCCAGCGTCTTTTTCATCGCTTCAACGGCCTCGTCATCTGCGTTGGAATAGATTACCACTTCCTCCCCGCCGGCCGTATCACCTTCCCCGGAAGATCCGCATCCTGCCGCCGTACATGTCATAACTGCCGCCATAAAAAGTGCTGCTGCTTTTTTTCTCTTCATTTTCTATTTCTCCTTTTGCTTTTTCTTTATGAAATATCCCAGCACGCCTTTGATGATAAGATTGGTTGCCAGAATAAAGATGGACAGTACAAATACTTCATTAAACTTCGTGTAATACTGCAGTTCCTTGATTTTGGTAGTGATCACCATTGTTCTTGCTCCTGCGATAAAGATTACCGCGCTCACAGTTACCATGGCATTTACAAAATAGTAACTGAACACCTCCAGAAGCGTGGAAATCATATTTGGCGTCACTACCCGAACCAACGTCTTAAACCAGGTGTCGCCCATCAGTGACGCTGTCGTTTCCCAGGAATTATTCAGTTTGGAAAGTGAATTTTTCATCATCAAGTACGGTGTGGAAAAAAAATGTACCACATTGCACAGAATAATCAGTGGAAAAGTATTTTGCAGGGGTGTACCGGAAAAAATAAACATAAAGGCGATACCGATCACCATACCGGGAATTGTATTGGTTACCAGCGCGATCCCGTCAATTACAGCCTTCAGCTTGTTTTTTAACTGACTTCTGGCAGTGGCAAGCGCTGCTCCATAAGTAACTGCCAGTCCCAGAACAGCCGTCCCTCCCGCCACAAGAAGAGAATTTTTGTAAACGCCCAAAAGGCTTTGATCTGCCAGCACCGACCGGATATGTTCCAGGGTAAAACCGATCTTATAGGGCCACTCCTGCACCAACGGAACTACGAAAATCACTGCAAAGACGGCGAGCAGGCTAAGAAGGATCAGGGCGGATCCAATCCCGCAGATCCCATCTCTTATCCGGTTTTTCTTTAATTCGATCACAGATATCTTACTGTAACGGATATTGTAGCGCTCCAGATATTTCAGAAGACAGATACTGATCACAGACGGAATCAGCATCATCATGGCTACCACGGCGCCCCGGTTAAAATTTGGAATACTTCCCAGCATTTCATTGTAGAGAACCGTTGCTACCACTTCGTATTTTCCACCCACAGAAGCCGGGATCCCGTAATCCGTAAAGCACAGAAAGAAACACTGAACCAGGGAAGCAGCCAGCGTTCCCAGAAGGGGCCGGATTACTGTCTGCCAAAATCCGGCAAGGGGCTTATCCCCCATCACCCGTGAGACCACCATGAACTTCTTGTCCACATACCCCATCGTATTTAAGATCAGCATAAACGACACCGGCAGCGTGTAGATCACATAACCCAGGAGAAGCCCGTTAAATCCGTAAATGTCAAAAAGCTGATGGCCGAAAAGCCTGGTGATCAGTCCCTGCTTTCCGAAGGAATAAATAATCGCAAAGCCGTAGGTAATCGTCGGGAGCAGCATGGGAAGCAGTGCCAGCGTCCGGATGCCTCCCTTCACCTTCTTATTCAGATTTGTATCTGTCTCTTATACACATCTGACGCTGCCGACGATCTTACGCGTGTAGA
>URYM01000121.1 GCA_900552095.1 uncultured Blautia sp.
GAAAAACAGTTTATTAAAATCCGGGGGGCAAGAGAAAATAATCTGAAGAACCTGGATGTGGATATTCCGAGAAATGAGCTGGTGGTTCTGACGGGACTTTCCGGATCAGGAAAGAGCTCTCTGGCTTTTGATACGATTTATGCGGAGGGACAGCGGCGTTATATGGAAAGTCTGTCTTCTTATGCCAGACAGTTTCTGGGACAGATGGAAAAACCGGATGTGGACTCGATAGAAGGTCTTTCTCCGGCAATTTCTATCGATCAGAAATCTACCAACAGAAATCCCAGATCGACGGTGGGAACTGTGACGGAGATTTACGACTATTTCCGTCTTCTCTATGCCCGGATCGGAGTCCCCCACTGTCCGAAATGCGGCCGGGAGATTTCAAAGCAGTCGGTGGATCAGATGGTAGATCAGATTATGAGCCTTCCGGAACGGACGAAGGTTCAGCTTCTTGCTCCTGTAGTGCGGGGGCGGAAAGGGCGCCATGAGAAGCTGCTGGAGCAGGCAAGAAAAAGCGGTTATGTCCGGGTAATGATCGATGGCAGCCTGTATGAGCTTTCCGAGGAAATTCAGCTGGACAAAAATATCAAGCACAATATTGAAATCGTGGTGGATCGTCTTGTGATAAAAGACGGGATTCAGAAGCGGCTTACCGATTCTGTGGAGAGTGTGCTGAGTCTGTCGGAGGGGCTGTTGATTGTAGATACGATGGATGGGGGAACGCTGACTTTCAGTCAGAGTTTTTCCTGTCCGGACTGCGGGATCAGCATTGATGAGATCGAACCGAGAAGCTTTTCCTTTAATAATCCTTTCGGAGCCTGCCCCTGCTGTGCAGGCCTGGGATATAAGATGGAGTTTGATGAAGATCTTATGATTCCGGATAAGAGCAAGAGTATTGAAGAGGGAGCTATCGTGGTGATGGGCTGGCAGTCCTGCAGCACAAAAGGCAGCTTTACCCGGGCGATTCTGGATGCGCTGGCGGAGGAATATCATTTTTCCCTGTCCGTTCCCTTTGAGGAATATCCCCGGGAGATTCAGAATATTCTGATCAACGGAACTGGCGGACATGAGGTAAAAGTTCATTATAAAGGGCAGCGGGGAGAAGGCATCTATGATGTGGCCTTTGAAGGGCTTGTCAGAAATGTGGAGCGGAAATACCGGGAAACCGGATCGGAGATTATCAAAGCAGAGTATGAGACCTTTATGCGGATCACACCCTGCCCGGAATGTAAAGGAAAAAGGCTGAAACCAGAGTCTCTGGCGGTAACGGTGGGAGATCGGAATATTTATGAGGCGACCTCCATGTCTATTCTGAATCTGCAGGAATTCCTGCAAAATCTCCGGCTTACTGAGACACAGGAGGCGATCGGCCACCAGATTTTGAAGGAAATCCGTGCAAGAGTGGGCTTCCTGGTGGATGTGGGACTGGATTATCTGTCGTTATCCCGGGGAACGGCTTCGCTTTCAGGCGGTGAGGCACAGAGGATCCGTCTGGCAACGCAGATTGGATCTGGTCTGGTGGGCGTGGCTTATATTCTGGATGAGCCCAGCATTGGCCTGCATCAGAGGGACAACGATAAGCTGCTGAAGACGCTGTGCCACTTAAGGGATCTGGGCAATTCTCTGATTGTCGTGGAACACGATGAGGATACTATGCGGGCGGCCGACTGTATCGTAGATATAGGACCGGGTGCGGGAGAGCATGGAGGCCGTCTGGTGGCGATGGGAACAGCGGAAGAGCTGATGAAAAATCCCGATTCTGTTACGGGGGCTTTCCTGAGCGGAAGAGAGAGCATTCCCGTGCCGAAAGAGAGAAGAAAGCCCACGGGCAGACTGGTGATCAAGGGAGCGGCGGAAAATAATCTGAAAAATATCGATGTGGAGATTCCGCTGGGAGTGGTAACCTGTGTGACCGGTGTTTCTGGGTCAGGAAAAAGTTCTCTGATCAATGAGATTCTGTACAAGAAGCTGGCGCGGGAGCTGAACCATGCAAGGACGATTCCGGGAAAACATAAAAAGATTCTGGGAATAGAGCAGCTGGACAAGGTTATTGATATTGATCAGTCTCCGATCGGAAGAACACCCAGATCCAATCCGGCTACGTATACAGGCGTTTTTGACTTGATCCGGGATCTTTTTGCAGCGACGGCAGATGCAAAGGCCAGAGGATACAAAAAGGGAAGATTCAGTTTCAATATCAAGGGAGGACGCTGCGAGGCCTGTGCCGGAGATGGAATACTGAAGATTGAGATGCATTTTCTCCCGGATGTGTATGTACCCTGTGAGGTTTGTCAGGGAAAGCGGTATAATCGGGAGACCCTGGAAGTAAAATATAAGGGGAAGAGCATCTATGATGTGCTGAACATGCGGGTGGAAGAAGCGGTTGAGTTTTTTGCACCGGTTCCTTCTATAAAAAGAAAGATTGAGACGCTCAATGATGTGGGACTTTCGTATCTGAAACTGGGACAGCCTTCCACGGAACTATCCGGAGGAGAAGCCCAGAGAGTCAAGCTGGCGACAGAACTGAGCAGAAGAAGTACGGGAAAAACGATTTATATCCTGGATGAGCCCACCACGGGACTTCATTTTGCGGATGTGAAGAAACTGGTGGAGATCCTGCACCGGCTTGCGGAGGGAGGCAATACGGTGGTTGTGATCGAGCACAATCTGGATGTGATCAAGACGGCGGATTATCTGATCGATCTGGGACCGGAAGGCGGAGACGGCGGAGGTACGCTGGTGGCCTGCGGCACACCGGAGGAGGTGGCGGAGAATCCCGCTTCCTATACCGGAAAATACGTGAAAAAATATCTTTAAAACGGTTTCCAACTGCGCGCCAGGTGGTATATAATGGAACCCAGAAAGTAAGGGAAAGGGGAGTATATATGGCATCCACAGATATAGGAATTGATTTGGGAACAGCCAGCATTCTGGTTTATGTGAAGGGGAAGGGTGTTGTGCTGAAAGAGCCATCCGTGGTGGCATATGATAAGGACTCCGATAGGATCAAAGCAATCGGTGAGGAGGCACGGCAGATGATCGGAAGGACGCCGGGAAATATTATGGCGATCCGTCCGCTGCGCAAAGGGGTAATTTCTGACTATACGATTACAGAGCGAATGCTGAAATATTTTATTCAGAAAGCTATGGGGCGCCGGGCTTTTCGCAAGCCCAGAATCAGCATCTGTGTCCCCAGCGGAGTGACAGAGGTGGAGAGAAAGGCAGTGGAGGAGGCCACTTACCAGGCGGGAGCCAGGGAAGTTTTCCTGATCGAAGAGCCGATCGCGGCGGCGATCGGTTCCGGCATTGACATCACACGCCCCTGTGGAAGCATGGTTGTGGACATTGGCGGAGGAACCACGGATATTGCCATTATCTCTCTGGGGGGGACGGTGGTGTCCCAGTCCGTCCGGCTGGCAGGAAATGATTTTGACGAGGCGATCATCCGCTATGTGAGAAAAGCGCACAATCTTTTTATCGGAGAGCAGACAGCCGAAGCGGTTAAGATCCGGCTGGGAAGTGTTTATCCCAGACCGCAGACGGAGACTATGGAGATAAAGGGGAGAAATGTGATCACAGGGCTTCCCAAGACGGCAGTGCTTACTTCGGAAGAGATCCGCGAGGCGCTTAAGGATGTGATGGGTCAGATCCTGGAAGCAATCCACAGCGTTCTGGAAAAAACACCGCCGGAGCTGGCCGCTGATGTGGTGGAGAGAGGAATTGTTCTCACGGGAGGAGGCGCACTCCTGCGCGGACTGGAAGAGCTGATCGGAGAGCACACGGGAATCAATACGATGACGGCAGAGAACCCGGCGTGTGCTGTGGCTGTCGGTACCGGGGAATATGCGGATATGATGGCCAGGCTGGAGGGATAAATGCAGGAGCTACAGGAAGTTACGATAGAGGGATATGTGGATCATATCATATTCCGGAATGAGGAGAATGGCTATACCGTTCTTAATCTGATGTGCGACGGGGAAGAGATGACCTGCGTGGGAATGTTTCCTTATTTGTCGGAAGGGGAGATGATCCAGGCAAAAGGCGGCTATGTGGAACACGCCTCTTATGGAAAGCAGTTTAAAGTGTCTTCCTATGAGACGAAAGTTCCGGAAGACGCAGTTGCCATAGAACGTTATCTGGGAAGCGGCGCAGTGAAGGGAGTGGGCTCTGCCCTGGCAGCCAGGATTGTCCGGCGCTTTGGAGAAGACACGTTGCGCATTATGGAGGAAGAGCCGGAGCGCCTGGCTGAGATCAAGGGAATCAGTCCAAGGAAGGCGCAGGAGATTGCGGTGCAGGTAGAAGGAAAGGCAGAAATGCGGAACGCGATGATCTTTCTTCAGCAGTACGGAATCTCAGTTTCTCTCGGGATGAAGATCTATAACAGGTATGGCGCCAGACTGTACCGGATTCTTCAGGAGAATCCTTACCAGATGGCGGAAGATCTGGAAGGAGTGGGATTTAAGATTGCAGACGAGATTGCGTCGAAGATCGGGATTCATACAGATTCAGATTATCGGATCCGAAGCGGTCTTTTCTATGTGCTGACGCAGGCGTCCGGGGAGGGGCATATGTTCCTGCCTCAGCATGAGCTGCTCCGCCGGGCATCTGTCCTTCTGGGCGTGGAGCCGGAGCGCATGGAGAAGCATGTGATGGATCTGGCTATGGACGGAAAAGTGGTAGTCAAAGAACTTTTCCGGGGAGAAGAGCCGGTTCCGGTGGTATATGCGGGAAAGAACTATCAGCTGGAGATCAGTACAGCCCGCATGCTGAAGGATCTGGATCTGAAAAATGACGAGCCGGCAGAGAGGATCGAGAAACGCCTTTCCCAGGTGGAAGAGGGCAGCAGGCTCATTCTGGATGAGATGCAGAGGCAGGCGGTGATAGAGTCTGTGCGCAACGGAGTTCTGGTGCTGACGGGAGGACCCGGAACCGGAAAGACAACCACTATCAATGCCATGATCTCTTATTTTGAATCGGCAGGGCTGGAGATTCTGCTGGCCGCACCCACGGGACGGGCAGCCAAAAGAATGACGGAAGCTACCGGTTATGAGGCGAAAACGATACATAGGCTGCTGGAACTGTCAGGCGGTGTGGAAGATGAAGGCGGACCGGTTCACTTTGAGCGGAATCAGGAGAATCCTCTGGAAGCCGATGTGATCATTATCGATGAAATGTCTATGGTTGATATTTATCTGATGCATGCGCTGCTGCTGGCAGTCAGCGTAGGGACCCGTCTGGTTCTGGTAGGAGATGTGAATCAGCTGCCCAGCGTGGGACCGGGCAGTGTCCTGAAGGATATTATTAATTCCGGTGTTTTCTGTGTGGTGGAGCTGAATAAAATTTTCCGCCAGGCCACGGAGAGCGATATTGTGGTAAATGCTCATAAGATCAACAGAGGAGAACCGGTCAGTCTGGATAACAAGAGCATGGATTTTTTCTTCCTGAAACGGTATGATGCCACTATCATTATCCGGGTGGTAATTGCCCTGATTCAGCAGAAGCTTCCCCGGTTTGTGGATGCAGGGCCGCTGGATATCCAGGTGATGACGCCTATGAGGAAGGGGCTTCTGGGCGTGGAGCGGTTAAATGAGATTTTGCAGCATTATCTGAATCCTCCGGCTAAAAATAAAAAAGAAAGAGAGACGGCCGGGGGAAAGTTCCGGGAAGGCGATAAGGTCATGCAGATCCGGAATAACTATCAGCTGGAGTGGGAGATCTGTGACAAATATGATATTCCGGTAGAAAAGGGAGTGGGGGTCTTCAATGGAGACATGGGAATCCTGCGGGAGATCAACACATTTTCCGAGACGGCCCGTGTGGAATTCGAGGACAGGCGCTTTGTGGAATATACTTTTAAACAGCCTGTCTCTTATACACATCTGACGCTGCCGACGATCTTACGCGTGTAGA
>URYM01000122.1 GCA_900552095.1 uncultured Blautia sp.
CGCGTAAGATCGTCGGCAGCGTCAGATGTGTATAAGAGACAGCAGTGGATTACTCCTGGTATCTTGCCATTGGCACGGGCGCAGTGGCCTATCTGGCGATCAGCATTGCAGTCTCCATATTTTCGGGAAATTCGGGGAGCCTGCTTCCGACGATCCTGGGAGTGGCCGGTGCGGTAGTGGTCAGCCTGATTCTCCAGTTTTTCCTCTTTCATGTGGATTACAGAAGGACGGAGTACCTGGAATATGAAGACGATGAGTACCATTATTATGTAAAGGCCGTTCCCAAGGTGGTGGCTGATCTGGCTGCGCGGCCGAAGAGAGCAGCTGCAGAGCCGGAGGTGCAGGAGACCGGGGCGGCCGCGGAGGACGGGAGCGGACTGGAAGAAGAACATGCTTCTCCGGTAGTAGCACCGCCGGAAGTGGAAACGATCGATTTTGAATCAAAACTGGAAGAATCATTGAAAGACCTGTAAGCGTTCAGAAAGGAGGCAGTTAGATGACGCAGATATTAAGGGATGCGTTTCAGAATATTTCCTGGCCCACGAATGTGGAGATCATGGACTTTGTCCAGATCCTTCTGATTGCCTTTTTTGTGTACCATCTGATGCTCTGGATTAAAAATACCCGGGCCTATACCCTGCTTAAGGGAATTGTTCTGGTAATTGTCTTTCTGCTGGTGGCCAGGATTTTTGAGATGCACACAATTCTCTGGATTTTCAAAAATCTGAGTATGGTAGCCGTTACCGGAATGATCGTTATCTTTCAGCCTGAGCTGCGCAAGGCTCTGGAGCAGCTGGGAGAGAAGAAGGTGATCTCCACCATTATTCCTTTTGACGGAGGAAAAGAAGGGGAAACTGTGATCAGCGACCATACCATAAATGAGCTGATCCGGGCGACCTACGATATGGCGGAGGTAAAGACGGGGGCGCTGATCGTGATCGAGAAAAATATCCTTCTCTCTGAGTACGAGAAGACAGGGATTATCCTGGATTCGGAGATCAGCAGTCAGCTGTTGATTAATATTTTTGAACACAACACGCCGCTCCATGACGGGGCTGTGATGATCCGGAATGACCGTCTGGTGGCGGCAACCTGCTATCTGCCCCTGTCAGAGCATATGGATCTGAACAAAAATCTGGGGACAAGGCATCGGGCCGGCGTGGGGATCAGCGAGGTGAGCGATGCCCTTACAATCGTAGTTTCTGAGGAAACAGGAAAAGTCTCCTACACACTGAAGGGGGCGATCCACACCAATGTCCCGCCCAGCGAGCTGAGGGAGCAGCTGCACAGCATTCAGAAGAAAATCGAGAAGTCAGAGAGCGGCAAATTCAGGATATGGAAAGGGAAGGTGAAAGAGAATGAACAGACTCAAAAATCTTCTGACCAATAACCTTGCCCTGAAGATCATTTCTGTTGTCATTGCCCTGATGATCTGGCTGGTGGTGGTCAATGTGGACGACCCCATTGATTCTCAGACTTACCGGGCGATCCCGGTTCAGGTGAAAAACAGCGGTTACATCGAGAGCATGAATAAAACGTACCGGATCGAAGATGAGGACAGTACAGTCTCGGTGATTTTGAAAGGCAAGCGATCCGTGATCAAAAACCGTCAGAATGATATTACGGCGGCGGCGGACCTTACCCAGATCATAGATCTGGATTCGGATCCCGTTATGGTTCCGGTAACTGTGACCTGTCCCGGTGTGGAGGCAGAGGACATCACTGTAATTCCGGGAAATATTCCGGTGATTATTGAGGATGCGGCAAGTATCGATCCTATGGTGTCCGTAAATGCCAGCAATATCAAGCCGGCCAATGGTTATGAAGTGGGAGAGATCAGCGTAAATCCGGAAAATATTGTGATTACAGGTCCAAAGACAATTATCCAGCAGATCGACCGCGTAGTGGCTGAGGTGGAGGTAAACGGGATCAGCCAGGATACGACGGTTCAGGCCAAGCTTAAAATCGTGGATAAGAATAAAGAAGAACTGTCAGAAGCAAAAATGTCCTATCTGAAGTTCAGCAGCGGGTCGGCCAATGTAAATGTGGACATCCGGCTGTGGGAGGTAAGGGACGGCGTGAAGCTGAAGGCCGATTATAAGGGAAGCGTTCCTTCCGGCTATCAGGTCAGCGAGACGACTACCACTCCGGAAGAAATCTCAGTGGCAGGATCGCCGGAAGCCCTGGAAGCCCTGGCGGAGAATGGAAATGAGATTATCATTCCATCCGGGGATCTGGAGAGGAACGATGAGTTTGAGTGGACCCTGGATCTGTCCCAGTATCTGCCGGAAGGACTTAAGCTGGCAACTGACGTTACAAACAGGATCCAGGTGAAAGCGGTGATCATTCCGCTGGGGAGCCGAAGCCTGAATCTGGAAGTGACGAGCATCACGGTGCAGAATCAGGATATTGATCTGGATGTGGCCTATGATGAAAAGCAGGTGATCGTCAGTGTAAAGGCGGCTTCCGATATTCTGGATAAGCTTACCGTGGGCGATATTTCAGCGACCATTGACCTGAAGGATCTGGGCGCGGGGGACTATACCGTACCGGTATCAGTCACACTGCCGGATGGGTATGAGCTGGTAGAACCGGTGGAACTGAGCCTGCACCTGATGGAAAAAGAAAAAACAGGGGAAAGTTAAGGGGGTATTGATTATGATCAGTCAGAAAATAGTTATCACAAATCCGACAGGCCTGCATCTTCGCCCGGCGGGATACCTGTGTAATCAGGCGATCAAATTTAAATCTCTGATCACATTCACGTTCGGAGATACAACTGCAAATGCGAAAAGTGTGCTCAGTGTGCTGGGCGCCTGTGTAAAATGCGGGGATGAGATCGAACTGGTCTGTGAGGGAGAAGATGAGGAAGAAGCGCTCCAGCATATGGTGGCTGCGATCGAGAGCGGCCTGGGAGAGTAGAAAAAAATAAGAAAGAGGCAGTATCCCGGGAGGGATACTGCTGCTTGCGTTAAGAAAGGATGAAAGTTATGGGAAAAATTACAGTAGAAACCTGCGAAATTGAAGGATTAAAAGTGATCACACCGGCGGTGTTCGGAGATGAGAGAGGATATTTTATGGAGACTTATAATTATAACGATTATAAGGCTGCCGGTATTGATATGGAGTTTGTTCAGGATAATCAGTCCAGTTCCAGAAAAGGAGTGCTTCGCGGCCTTCATTTTCAGATCAATTATCCGCAGGATAAGCTGGTGCGCGTAGTGAGCGGAGAAGTTTTTGACGTGGCTGTGGATCTGCGTCCCGGTTCTGCTACTTTTGGAAAATGGTATGGTGTGCTGCTCTCAGCAGAAAATAAGAAACAGTTCTTTATCCCGAAGAATTTTGCCCACGGCTTTATTGTGCTGTCTGATTCAGCAGAATTTGCCTACAAATGTACAGATTTTTACCATCCCAACGATGAGGGCGGTCTGGCCTGGAATGATCCGGAGATCGGTGTAGAATGGCCGATGCCGGAGGGCATGACAAAAGAGGATCTGATCATTTCCGAGAAAGATCAGAAATGGTCAGGAATCGGAGCGTATAAAAAGGGACAGGAGTAATAGCATGTCAAAGAAAAAACTGTGTGTGGGGCTGGGAGCTGTTCTCGTCTGGATTTTGCTGAATATCTGTATTTTTTCTTATCACGTTCCTGTGAATACACAGTGTCAGCTGAATATGAAGGTGGAGGGGGAACAGAAGAGTATTGTTCAGGTTTACTATCGTCTGAATGGGGAATTTACAGAGACAAACAGCGCGGTGCAGAGCTATGAGGGCGGAGGAACAGAGCAGGAGCTGAGTTTTCCTGTCTCATCGGAGGCCGATGCCTTCCGGATAGACTTTGGAGATCAGCCGGGAGCCTCATATACAGTGAGTGATATCTGTTTTGCGGCGGAAGGCCAGAAGATGGAGAAATGGACGTGGGAACTGGAGAACCCGATAGAGAAGCTGCAGGTTTCCTATCAGGCTGACAGTGGAGAGGGAAGTTTTCTGGCAGAGACAGAAGGCACAGACCCTCATGTGATCTTTCAGGCGGAAGCGGGAGATCTGAGAGGTGTTATGGAAGAGGCGGCACAGAAGGAAAACTTCTGGAAAAACTGCATTCTCGGCTTGCTTTTGAACGGCGGAGCAGTTCTTGTGATTCTGTTTCGGAAGAAATTTTTTGAACTGCCCAGGGAGCTGTATCAGAACCGCAGACTGATCATGAACCTTTCTAAAAATGATTTTAAGACGAAGTATGCGGGATCTTATCTGGGAATTGTCTGGGCGTTTATTCAGCCGATCGTTACGATATTAGTATATTGTTTCGTATTTACGGTAGGATTCCGGAGCGGTGATGTGGCCAATTATCCCTTTGTGCTGTATCTGATTTCCGGTATGGTGCCCTGGCTCTTTTTCCAGGATGCTTTAAATGGAGGCACCAATTCTCTGATTGAATACAGTTATCTGGTGAAAAAGGTAGTATTTAAGATCAGTATTCTTCCTATTGTGAAGATTATATCGGCACTTTTTGTCCACCTGTTTTTTATTGCCTTTTCTCTGGTTGTATTTTCTCTGTACGGATATACGCCTACGATTTATACGGTTCAGATTTTGTATTATTCTGCCTGTACGTTCCTGTTTTCGCTGGCACTGGTGTATGCAACCAGCGCTATTGTGATCTTTTTCAGGGATCTGACGCAGATTATCAATATTGTTTTGCAGGTGGGCGTCTGGATGACTCCGATTATGTGGGATCTGAATATGCTTTCCAATCATCCTCTGCTGATGAAATTGTTCAAGTTCAATCCTATGTATTATATCGTGAATGGATACAGAGATTCCATGCTGGCTCAGGTCTGGGCGATTGAGCGTTGGAAATGGGGATTATACTTCTGGGTTGTCACCGGCCTGCTGTTCCTTTTGGGTGCGGTGATCTTTAAAAAACTGAAAATACATTTTGCGGATGTATTGTAGGAGAGAAAGAATGTCAGAAATTGCAATTCAGGTTGAACACTTAAATAAAATGTATAAACTGTATGATAAGCCCATGGACCGGCTGAAAGAGTCCCTGGGTCTGTCAAAACAGAAGAAGTATAAAGAACATTATGCACTGCGGGATGTGTCTTTGTCTGTAAAACGGGGAGAGACTGTGGGAATCATCGGAACGAATGGTTCAGGAAAATCCACGATCCTGAAGATCATCACAGGTGTATTAAATCCGACAGACGGAAAGGTGGAGGTAAACGGAAGAATTTCTGCCCTTCTGGAATTGGGCGCGGGCTTTAATATGGAATATTCCGGACTGGAGAATGTTTATCTGAACGGTACTATGATTGGATTTTCCAAAGAAGAGATTGATGAAAAACTGGAGGATATCCTGAATTTTGCAGATATTGGAGAGTTTATCCATCAGCCCGTGAAGACCTACTCCAGTGGAATGTTTGTCCGTCTGGCTTTTGCCGTAGCCATTAATATTGAACCGGAAATCCTCATCGTAGATGAGGCACTTTCCGTAGGAGATGTCTTCTTTCAGGCAAAATGCTATCGGAAATTTGAAGAATTCAAAAAAATGGGGAAAACCATTCTCTTTGTAAGCCACGATCTGGGCAGTATCAGCAAGTACTGTGACAGAGTTATCCTGCTTAATAAGGGTGTGAAACTGCGGGAAGGCAAGCCGAGAGAAATGATCGATCTCTATAAGAAAGTACTGGTGAATCAGTTTTCGGATGATGAAGAAGAGGAACAGGAAGAGGAATCCAAAGTAAAAGCACAGAGCCGGGAGCAGGGAGAAGGCAGCTGGAAAGATTATATGCCTGTCTCTTATACACATCTGACGCTGCC
>URYM01000123.1 GCA_900552095.1 uncultured Blautia sp.
AGCTTTTGGTCCTGTGCCTTATACAAATCTCCGGCACAAGCGGTCAAATTCTTCTTCCTTCATCTTTCCCGTCCGTATCAGATAAAAATAATCATACGCGTTGGGCAGACAGGACAGATTCAGAAAAGCTTTCGCAAAGGCATGGGCGGCAATCTCGGAACAGCGGCTGATATGGCCGAAGCGTTTTCTTCCAAACAGCCGGGACAACAGCACCGGCGGCAGTTCTTCCGCCGCAGTCTTTCCTTCCGCAAATTCCAGATAATGAAAAAACTCATGAGCCAGATGAATCCGGAGCGCCTGTTCACAAGAAAGCCCTTCTTCCCCTCCCAGGCTGCTGTTGACCGCAAGGCTTTCAATTGAAGACTGGTACAGCTCTACCCGCTTTTCCCTTTCGCTCATCACCGCCTGCCCCCGGAGCATCACTCCCATCGTACCTTTTGTCTCTTTACGGTATACAATAGCGATCCCCTGTTGCTTATAAAGTTCAAAAATATCTTTTCCTGCGTATCGGCCGGCTTTCTCCCGCCCGATACGCAGAGAACCTTCTATGTATTCTCCTCTTTTTTCCTCCGGTATCTTACCGTACAGAAGATCCTGCTCCAGCTCAAGAAAGGCCAGTACCCTGTCCGTCAGCATTTCTTTCATTCTTTTCTCCCGCCTACTTGTATGCAATCGCCAGAATTTCTTCTTCCGGCCCCATCATCTCTGTCTCCACGTCCAGAATCGAATACAGCTGTTCTGCCGTCTGCATTCCGGTCAGATCCAGCATCTTCTCTTTATAGAAGACAAACACCTTGGGGATCGTGGCATTTGCATCAGAATACGTGGTATTCTCATCCAGGAAAGGATTAAACACCGTCTCCCGGTCACCTTTCCGGAATTTCAGATACTCCGCCTTTTCCCTGCGCAGACGCACCACCCCTTCCCGGTCAATGACTGCAAGACTTTTCGTCTTTAATTTCAGGATCCCGAAAAGTGCTTTTTTCTGCTTCACCGCCTGAAAAATATTCCAGCGCCCGCTTCCGCACACAAAGCTTACTTCTTTTTTCTCCGCTCCCAGGGCTTCCACCGCAATCTCTTCCAGCTGTTCCCTGGTCAGTGCCTCTGCTCCCAGATTCTTCTGCCGCAGTTCCGTCGCTCCCGTAGCGATTGCTCTAAGAATGTTTTTCTGCGCATCGATCTCTATGGAAACATCCACGGTAGACTCATTGGCGCCGGAACGCACAATGCGCTCAATAACATCCGCCCGGATCTTCTTAATATCTTCATCTGTAGGATTGGCGATCGTTCTCTCCAGCTGCTCCCGCACCATGGCAAGCGCAACGCCGATCGTGGAAATGTAGGGCGCATTTTTGGCAATTCTGCATTTCACCTGCATCTTCTCCGCCAGCGCGTTGACGATCACCGCTCCGCTGCCTCCGCCGCCCACGAAGGTGACAAAATTTTTGTCCAGCTCATACTCCTGGATCAGTCCGGAAACAACTGCAGCGAGCTTCTCCATCGCCAGATCCATCGCCATGCGGGCTGCCTTCTCAGCGCTCACCTGCAGCAGTTCCCCCAGCGCCTGCCAGGCAATCCTTGCACTTTCTGTATTTCCTCTGGCATAATCCCCCTCCGGCACATAGCCCAGAAGGTTTGCGGCTCCCGCCAGAGTGAGGGAATAGCAGGTTCCATCGGCAGCTTTTACTACCGCATATTCTGCCGGATCATCCTCCCTCGGACTCACCAGCTCTACACGGAGGTCATTCAGACGGCCGGTGTCCTGGAAGCACTCATATTCCACTCCCGCGATATGGGCGCTTCTCGGTCCCACATCCACGATCTTTCCGTTCTGTACACGGATCATGCTTCCGCCTGCGATCCCCAGCGTTCTCACATCCAGGCTCTGCAGATAAGTTTTATGCTCACCAACCTGAGCATATTTGATCATTACTTTTCCATTCTTAATTACGCTGATGTCAACGCTGGTTCCACCGGCCTCAAAGAAAATGCCGTCCGAAACCTTCTCATACATCAGCGCTCCCGCAACTCCCGCGGCCAGCCCTGACAGCATGGTTAAAATGGGGCGCTTTCTCACTTCATCCACACTCATAACTCCGCCGTCACAGCGCATGATCATCAGATTGGACTGGATATGGGTATCTTTCACCGCCTGCTCCGTCATATCAGCCGTCTCCATCATCTTGGGAATCAGGCTGGCATTTACCACCGCCGTGCGGGTGCGCATCTTCAGACCGTACAGCTGGCTGATCTCATGACCGCCAGTGGTATAGAGCCCTTTCTTCGCCGCCCGTTCCATCACCTGCAGCTCTCCTGCGGGATCATCCACGCTGAACGCTTCGCTGGCTACGATTACCTCCGCTTTCTTTCCCAGCAGTTCTTCAATCGCCCGGTCTATGGCCTCGTCCGTTCTCTCTCTGCTGTCAAGAAACACCTGAGAAGTTCTCAGAAACTTGCCGGACGCCAGCTCCATATCTCCTACGTTTGTCTCATTTCTGGCACCGCGGGCATCCATGCCGGTCGCCATGCCGATAATACCCACATTTGCCACATCGCCCTCCAGAAGAGCGTTTGTCGCCTGGGTCGTGCCATGAGCGATAAAGACCACATCTTCCGGCGCAATATGATTCTCCTCCATCAGCTGAGAAATAATCTTTACAACACCTGCCGCAACACCTTCTACATGGGTTGTTGGAATTTTCTTTTTGGCCAAAACTTCATAGCTGCTGTTATCAATGATCACGGCATCTGTAAAAGTTCCTCCCACATCAATTCCAATTCTTACTTTAACGCTCATGGTACAAAAACCTCCGACTTTCTAAATTTATACTGCTGATTATAAAGTTACAATGAAACTTGCCGCAAACAGGCCGAGAATCGTGGATGCCATGATCCAGAGGATCGTCTTCTTCAGATATTCATTTACATCTGTCTTTGTAAAATCCGCAATCCATACATTGTGAGAGTTTGTCGGATCACAGACTGCCTGTACATTGGAGTCCAGGCGAAGCGCAACCATAGCCGCAATGGGATTCATTCCGGCAGCCGCCAGAAGCGCCACGATACCACTTCCCAGTCCCCAGACATTCAGCGGCCCTCTGTAAATGGCCAGGAAGCTCAAAAGGCCAAATACCAGAACAAACATAACCGTATTTGTGGGAATGATCGCCTGGATGGCCGGCTGCAGGATCTTCGCAACTTCCGGAGCCATGACCGCCTGCAGCGTCATGCCGATGCCGATCATAAGCGCAGCTGCACCTGCCGTATCCTGAATGCCCTCCACAAATGCGCTGGAAGCAACCTGCACGAAGTTTTTCGGAGTAGACAGAATCAGTGCGGCCACAATACCGATCATAATGGCCGGAACCAGCGGCAGCTTGAGGGCGAAAACAAGTACAACCGGGATAAGGGGGCTGATCAGTGCGATGCTTCTCACATTTTTCTCAGATGCCGCCTCGCCTGCCGGCATTGCCCATGCCTTGCGGACTGCTCCCTCTTTCTTTACGAAGAATACGATCATGATCACAGATACGAGGATCAGCGGCAGACCGCACAGCCAGGAATATTTGGTTACTGTCTCCAGGGGAAGTCCCAGCGTGTCGATGTAAACGCCCAGGGTTCCTACGCTGAATGTAACGCCGATACCATTGGAAAGCAGCAGCACAGTTCCTGCCAGAATCGGGCTTAATCCGGCGCTGATCATAATGGGAAGGATAATAGTTCCAACCAGAATGATCATGCCCAGACCATTGGATGCTGCAAAAATAACAGAACATACAGCCAGAAATGCCAGGGCGATGGGAAGCGGCTTGTCACCGGCCAGCTCAGCCGCCTTGCGGATAATCGTTCTCGTGACACCTACTTTGGTCAGGATCTTGCCGAACCATCCTCCGAAGATCAGCCCGGCGATCGCAGTGCTCATGCGCATCGCTCCGCTTTCCAGCACATCTTTTGCGATGGTAAACTGTTCCGGATCTCCGGAAACAAACGGAATCCCCGCCACCAGCGCAATACCCACAGCCATGATCGGCAGTGCCAGGATCGTAGGTAACTTTCTGGTCATCATCAATACCACACAGACTGCGAAAATGGCCAGAATACCAATTGCTTGTAATGTTGTCATTTCTTCTTCCTCCTAAAATGTTTTTTCAGGGGAATCCCCCTCTTTTATGTTGAGTAAGCCCCGCTTACTGAACATCACTGATAAACGCTCCCTGCTCTTTTAAAATGCGCTGTACCTTCGGCACATCCACATCATGTACGTCCAGATCTTCCTTTGCCGCCTGCGCCGCCGCAATCCCCGCCGCATGGCCGATCGCTCCCACCGTTGGAGTCACCCGGATCGCCGCCTGCGCCTCAAAGGTGGCAGACAGACAGCGCCCGGTCACCAGCAGATTGGAAAAGGAAGGACAGGTCAGAACATCATAGGGAATACTGTAATACGTTCCCGGCTCACTCAGGAAATGGCTGCTGGTTCCCTCCCCTTTTGGATTGTGAATATCGATCGGATAAGCAGAGTGGGCAATCACCCGGTCAAAAGGACGCCGTTCCAGAATATCCTCCGCCGTCAGCATATAATCACCTTTCAGCTGTCTGGATCCCCGCACTCCCACAGAAGGTCCGGTAAACTCCAGCAGCGCATTTTCAAATCCCGGCACATATTTCTTCAGAAAACGTTCCAGCTGTTCACACTGCTTTCTTCCCACGCGCTCTGCATCGCTTAAGCTGGCTGCGCTGGTCGCATCGTGGTCAATAATACGGGTGGTATTGATAATGAATTCTCCCGGACGGTTCGTCTCAAAAAACAGAATATCCTCCCGGGGGATCTCTATCTCTCCAGCCGCCTTCGCCTGCTCAAATTCTTTCTCAAATCCCGCCACAGCCAAAGGCTCTGTCCCGTTTAAAAGATCCTGATTTCTGACCAGCCGGGAAAACTCTCCCACGTGCTCCTTCAGGTAGCTGCGCAGCCTGCCGCTGTCCACATGACAGAACTTCATCTTCATGGTCATCGGCTGAGCCGCACCGTCCTCCGGTCTTCCCTTGGTCATCGGCGCCCCGGCAAAGGCGGCAATATCTCCATCTCCGGTGGCATCGATCACCACTTTCGCTTTTATCCGGTTCAGCCCGTCCTTGTTGCAGACTGTCAGGCCTGTAATCCGGTTTCCCTCCGTCTCCACCTCTCCGATAAAGGTGTGAAACAACACTTCACAGCCCGCCTCCTCTGTCATTTCATCCAGAATCAGCTTCAGCCCTTCCGCCGAAAAAGGAGTCAGATAACTGATATAGCGGGTGGTATCGTGTACATGCCCCGCAGAATAGCCTCTCTTCACCAGGCGCTGCACGATTTCTTCCATAATCCCTTTGATCACCTGCGTCTCGCCTGCATGAAAAGTCATCATCGGTCCTACGCCGCAGCCTGTAAGCGTCCCTCCCAAATAGCCGTTCTGCTCCAGGATCAGAACCCTGGCTCCGCATCTTGCCGCGGCGATCGCTGCCGCCGTGCCGGAAACTCCTCCTCCGGCCACTGCCACATCCCATGTCTGCTCATAAGAACGTTCCATTTCCCTCACCTTCTCCTTTTCCGTGTTTTTCATTTTTTCCAAAATAATTTTCATTCTTTTGGTGATTTCTTCTCTTTTTTCCATATTTTCCCTTTATTTATGTCACAATATTACCACCATTTTCATTGAACGTCAATGTTTATGAAAATTATTTTTAGTAAAAATGAAAATTTTGACTCTTTTTAACAATTCCCACTATTCTTTCTTGTTCAGTTTGACTATATCTTTTTTTTAGGGTATCATTAAATAAAGGG
>URYM01000124.1 GCA_900552095.1 uncultured Blautia sp.
AGATCGTCGGCAGCGTCAGATGTGTATAAGAGACAGGGCTTACGTGATCGAGCTTTTCGGCATGTTCGGGATGGAAAAACAGCCGTTTTCTCTGAGAAAACTTCTGGGTATGGCGGTGGCCGTGGCGGGAATTATTATTTTCAAATGGGAAAAATAGTTTTTCAGTGGTTTTTTACCGGACAGAGCCGGGAAATCCCTTGTAATTAAAGAAAAAATCCGATACAATAATTATAGCTGTGTACAAATTTCACCCAAAACCTGGCGGCGGTGCCGCAAAAGGAAGATGGATGAGAGAAAAAAGAAAAGCAGGTTTTCTTCTGGCCTGTGTGCTGCTGATTCTGGCCGGGTGCGGAAAAGAAAAGCCCCGGCTTTTGCTGGAGGAGGAGACACAGGCGGAGGATCAGGAAGCAGAAGAGCGGGAGGAAGAGACAGAACCTGAAAAAGAGGAAGTTCTGGTCGTCTATGTCTGCGGGGCGGTAAATGCGCCCGGTGTCTATGAACTGGAACCGGGGGCACGGGTCTGCCGCGCGATCGAGGCGGCCGGCGGCCTGACCGGGGAGGCGGATCCTTCCAGGATCAATCAGGCGGCTCCCCTCTCCGACGGGGAGCAGATCACGGTTCCGGAAACAGGAGAGGAAGTGCCGGTGCCGGAGGGAAGTTCCGATTCCGGGAAGGTCAACATCAATACGGCGGGGAAGGAACAGCTGATGCAGCTTACCGGGATCGGTGAGACGAGGGCGGAGGCGATCCTTTCCTACCGGGAACAGCAGGGCCCTTTTCGCACCGTGGAAGATCTGATGAAGGTGGAAGGGATCAAGGAGAAGACCTGGGAGAAGATAAAAGAAGATATCACTGTGTAGTAGGGAGAATAAGCTATGGCAAAGAAGGTACTGGTTGTAGATGACGAGAAGCTGATCGTGAAGGGAATCCGGTTCAGCCTGGAGCAGGAAGGCATGGAAGTGGACTGTGCGTATGACGGGGAGGAAGCCCTCAATATGGCGCGGGAAAAGGAATATGATATGGTGCTGCTGGATCTTATGCTGCCCAAGGTAAACGGGCTGGAGGTCTGTCAGCAGATCCGGGAATTTTCTGATATGCCGATCATCATGCTGACGGCAAAGGGGGAAGATATGGATAAGATCCTGGGGCTGGAATACGGGGCGGATGATTATATTACGAAGCCCTTTAACATTCTGGAAGTGAAGGCCAGGATCAAGGCGATCATGCGCCGGACTGTCAGAAGCGAGTCCAAGGAGGAGAAGAGCAAGGTGGTTACCGTGGGCGATCTGCGTCTGGACTGTGACAGCAGGAGAGTTTTTATCGGAGAGCGGGAGATCAATCTGACGGCCAAGGAATTTGATGTGCTGGAACTTCTGGTCTTTAATCCGAATAAGGTCTACAGCCGGGAAAACCTTCTGAACATTGTGTGGGGGTATGAATATCCCGGAGATGTACGGACGGTTGATGTACATATCCGCCGTCTGAGAGAGAAGATCGAGAGTAATCCCAGCGAGCCCCGGTATGTGCATACGAAGTGGGGCGTAGGTTACTATTTTCAGGCTTAAGCCTTTGAAAGAGGGCTGCTCTCATGATGGGAAAACGAAAAGAAAAATTTTTTAAGAGTCTGCGCTTCCGCATTATGGTGATCCTGGTGGTCATCGGAATCATTCCCAGTATCATTGTGGAAAATGGGATCGTAAACAGTTATGAGGACCGGGCGGTGAAGGTGCGGCAGGCGACAGTGAAGAATCAGTGCGATATTCTGAGCAATCAGCTGGTAAAGGAAGGCTATATGGAAAGCCCTGAGGCGGAGACGATCAACAGTGAGCTGACCATGCTGTCCAATCTCTACAGCGGCCGTGTCCTGATTATTAACCGGGATTTCCAGATCATAAAGGATACCTACGATCTGGATGAGGGGCGGATCATGATCTCGGAGGAGGTTGTCCGCTGTTTCCGGGGGGAAGAGATCAGCAGATACGATGATAAGAACCGCTTCATTGAGATGACAGTATCGATTCGTGATCTGGATACGAAGGAGGTCCAGGGAGTTTTGCTGGTGAGCATTTCCGCGGATGAGATTACGGCCAGTATTGATATTCTGAAGCAGAAAGGGCTGGCCATGCTGGGAGGAATCACGGTGCTGGTGCTGATCTTCGGCTACATCCTGGCAGGGATCCTGGTGAAGCCCTTTGCCCGGGTGACAAGAGCCATCGAGGATCTGACAGACGGTTATCTGGATGAGGAGATCTCAGTTCCCGACTATACGGAGACGGAGCTGATTACAGACGCCTTCAATAAGATGCTGGGACGGGTGAAATCTCTGGATGCCTCCCGACAGGAGTTTGTCTCCAATGTCTCCCATGAGCTGAAGACGCCTCTGACTTCCATGAAGGTGCTGGCGGATTCCCTGGTGGGGCAGGAAAATGTGCCGATTGAGCTGTATCAGGAGTTTATGCAGGATATTACAGATGAGATCGACCGGGAAAACCGGATTATTAATGACCTGCTTTCTCTGGTAAAGCTGGACAAAAAGGCGGATCTCAACGCGGAGATGGTGAGCATCAACGATCTTCTGGAACTGATCTTGAAGCGTCTGCGTCCCATTGCGGCAAAACGGAAGATTGAACTGATCCTGGACAGCTTCCGCCCGGTGAAGGCGGAGATCGATGAGACCAAGCTTACCCTGGCAATCTCCAATCTTGTGGAGAATGGAATCAAATATAATAAAGACGGGGGATGGGTCCGCGTATCGCTGAATGCAGATCACAAATATTTTTATGTTACTGTGGCGGATTCCGGAAAAGGAATTCCGGAGGATTCTCTGGATCATATTTTTGAGCGTTTCTACCGGGTGGACAAGTCTCATTCCACAGAGATCGACGGAACGGGGCTGGGGCTTGCGATTACCAGAAGTGCGATCCTGATGCATCATGGGGCGATCAAGGTTTACAGTAAAGAGGGAGAGGGCGCGACTTTTTCCGTGCGGATTCCCCTTGTGTGCAGTAATTAAGGAGGCGTAAAATGAAGAGAACAGGAAAAATACTTCTTCTGGGCCTTCTGGGAGTGATGGCGCTGTGGGGCTGCGAAAAGGAAGATCAGGAAGAGCGGTATCACAGATATTATCTGGATGGGGAACAGACGAAGGTGATGGCGGAGAGTTATGAGCCGGAGGCGGCGGATGCGAAGGGCCTGGCGGCGGAATTTCTCGATACGCTGAGCGTCTCCCCGGATGAGGAGGGAGAGCCGCTTCTTGCGGAGGGAGTGAAGGTAAACAGTATGGAGCTGTCAGATCAGGTGCTGAATCTGGATCTGAATGGAGCTTATCTGAAGATGGATCCTTCCCGGGAGATTCTGGCCCGGGCGGGGATCGTCAGAACCTTTACCCAGATTACGGACATCAGTGCAGTTACGATCACCGTAAATGGCGCGGTGCTGAAAAATGATGACGGCACTGCGGTGGGGCGGATGACCCAGGAGACTTTTGTGGAAAATTCAGGAAAGCAGATTAATGATTATAAGTATATTTCCATGGATCTGTATTTTTCTGATGAGACGGGAGAAAAACTGAAAAGTGAAAACCGTGCCCTCTATTACAGCAGCAATGTTCCGCTGGAGCGGGTGGTGGTGGAGCAGCTGATCAAAGGACCGCAGGAGTCGGGACTTCTGGCTACCATACCTCCGGAGACGAAGGTGCTGGGAGTGTCGGTGTCGGATCAGATCTGTTATGTGAATCTGGACGGAGCGTTTGAACAGGATCTGGCGCAGGTACAGCCGGAGACGGTAGTATATTCTATTGTAAATACGCTGACTACGGTTTGTGATGTGAAACAGGTGCAGATTTCTGTTAACGGGGACACGAAAGTGACGTTTCGCGATACGCTGGAACTGGATCAGTTTTTTGAAAAGAACCCGAAGCTGATGGAGGGATCTTAAATGAGGAAACGCCCGCTGTGTTTCCTGGCTCTGGTTCTGGCAGCAGTTCTTCTGCTTCTGGATAAAGGGGGGCTTTCCGGGAAGGGAAAGCCCCCGGATCATCCGGTGATACAGGATCTGATTGAAAAGGGAGAGCCGGTAGAAGTTTTCGGTGAGGCCGACCGCTGGGAGACTTATGAAACAGGCCAGTATCTATATCTGAAACATACAATTCTGCCATATTCTGGCGAACAAATTCCATTACATGGTGTAAAAGTAAAAATAAGGGAAAGAAAAAAGTGGAAAACCGGCGAGCTGGTGCGCGTCCGGGGTGTATTAACGCTGCCTGAAAAAGGGAGAAATCCGGGGCAGTTTGACAGCCGCGCCTATCTGGCCTGCCGGGACATTTATTTTCAGGTGGAAAAAGGAAATGCAGAGAGTACAGGAGGGGAAGCGGCTCCTCTGGGTTTTGCCCTGCAGCTGGTGCGGGAATATCTGGAGCGGGGACTTGACAGAGCAGCACCGGTGCGGGAAGCCGGAGTGCTGCGGGCTATGCTGCTGGGAGAGAAGAAAGAAGCGGGAGAAGAAATCCGCCTTCTGTATCAGATCAGCGCAATGAGTCATCTGCTGGCGGTGTCGGGACTTCACGTGGCGCTTCTGTCCCGGGGGATTCAGAGAGTGCTGCGGCTGGCCGGGATGGGGATCTACGGATCGCTTCTGGTCTCGGCGGTTCTTCTGATCTTTTACGGAATGCTGGCCGGGGGAAGCGTCTCTGCGATCCGGGCGGTCATTTTGTTTTGTCTGTCCTGCGGGGCACGGCTTCTGGGAAGGACTTACGATGGAATGACCGCTCTGGCAGCAGCCGCCAGCCTGCTTCTGATCTCCAATCCCCAGTGGCTGTATGACAGCGGATTTCAGCTTTCCTTTGGCGCCGTACTGGGTGTTACAGCGGTGCGAAGAGGACTTTTTGGGCCGGGTGAGGGAGGAAAAGGAAAGAAAAAAGGAGTGAAAAACAGGATCCGGGAGGGGGCAGAGGCAGGAGTGGCTGTCTGGCTTACCACACTGCCGCTGATGCTGTATTATTTTTATGAGATTTCCCTTTATGGGTTCCTGATTAACCTGTTTGTGATTCCCACGGCAGGAATCGTGCTGGGGAGCGGACTGCTGGGCGGCATTTTGGGCGGGATACCTGTTCTGGAACCCATAGCCCGGGCAGCGGCTTTTCCGGCGGTTCTTCTCCTTCGCAGCTATGAGGGGATCAGCCGGGCGGCGGCGCAGCTTCCGGGGGCGGTGCTTATTCTGGGAAGGCCAAAGGGATGGGCAATCGCGCTGTATTACGCCTGTCTTCTGATGTTTTGTTTCAGAAAAAAGATGTTCGGAAGGATCAGGGGAGAGAAAAGAGTAAAATTTGCTCTGGGAGCGGCGTTTTTGGTATCTTTATTTTTGCTGGCCAGGCAGCCGCGGGAGGGGATGGAGATTACGATGCTGGATGTGGGTCAGGGGGATGCGCTGGCGATCGAGACAGAGCAGGGAGGATGTGTGATGACAGACGGGGGAAGTACCTCAGAATATCAGGCGGGAAAATACAGGATCCTTCCTTATCTGAAATACCGGGGTGTCCGGGAAGTGGATCTGTGGATCCTTTCGCATCCGGATCTGGATCATTACAGCGGGCTTCTGGAAATTTTGCAGGCGTCTGCGAAAGGAGAGACGGCTCTGCGGGTGGAAACACTCCTGCTGCCCGCCTGGATGAGGGGAGGGCAGGCGGAAAGAGAGCTGATACAGGCGGCCCGGGCGGCAGGGACATCTGTTGTTTACGGGAAAGAGGGGGACAGGATCCGTCTGGGGGCTGTCTCTTATACACATCTCCGAGCCCACGAGACCGTACTAGATCTCGT
>URYM01000125.1 GCA_900552095.1 uncultured Blautia sp.
CTACCATGGGAGGCCAGCAGGGAGATACCGGTGTGATCACCACGGCGGACGGCGTGTTCCGTGTGGAGGAGGCGATTCATCTGCGGGGCGGCAAGATCGGCCATGTGGGTGTGATGGTGTCTGGTGTGATTGGAAAGGGCGATACGGTATCCCTGCAGGTGGATGAGACGGGACGAGCATCCTGCTGTAAAAACCACAGTGCCACCCATCTGCTGCAGAAGGCTCTGAAGACGGTTCTGGGCAGTCACGTGGAGCAGAAGGGATCCCTTGTGACACCTGGACGTTTGCGGTTTGACTTTGCTCATTTTCAGGCGGTGACAAGAGAAGAACTGGATCAGGTGGAGGCTCTTGTTAATCAGGAAATTCAGGCGGATCTCCCAGTTGTGACGGAAGTTATGAACATTGAGGACGCTAAGAAATCAGGTGCGATGGCTCTGTTCGGAGAGAAGTACGGTGATGAGGTGCGTGTGGTGTCAATGGGAGATTTCTCCAGGGAACTCTGCGGAGGAACGCATGTCAAGAATACGGGGGCAATCACGCTCTTTAAGATCCTCTCTGAGTCGGGAGTTGCTGCGGGCGTGCGCCGGATCGAGGCTCTGACCGGAGAAGGGGTGATGGAGTATTACCGTGATCTGGAGCAGAAGCTTTTCCAGGCAGCAGCACTTCTGAAGACCGCTCCGGCGGAACTTTCTGACAAGATCACCCATCTGCAGGCAGAGTTAAAGGCGGCTCACAGTGAAAATGAATCACTGAAGAGCAGGCTGGCTCAGAATTCCCTGGGCGATGTGATGGATCAGGTGGTGGAAGTAAAGGGCGTTAAAGTTCTGGCTGCAGCTCTGGAGGGCGTGGATATGAATGGTCTGCGCGATCTGGGCGATCAGCTGAAGACAAAACTGGGCGAGGGCGTAGTCATGCTGGCATCGGTCAAGGACGGAAAGGTAAGCCTGCTTGCCATGGTTACGGACGGGGCTCAGAAGAAAGGGGCTCATGCGGGCAATCTGATTAAAGCAGCAGCGGCCATCGTAGGCGGCGGAGGCGGCGGACGTCCCAACATGGCTCAGGCCGGCGGAAAGAACCCGGATAAAGTTCCGGAGGCAGTGGCTAAAATTCCCCAGTTGGTGGAAGAACAGATCCGAGCATAAGCGGGAATTTCCCGAGGAAGAAAAAACCGCAAAAAACTTTGCGAAAATGCGTAAAAGCTGTTGACGAAATGGAAAAATCTGATATAATTAATGTCAGTGCAGAAAAATACCCAAACAGTTGTTTTATGCACAATCGGCAACTGGAGGGAGGTTAGGTTTGGGTTTATGTCAAATGTCATCGTAAAAGAGAACGAGACTTTAGATAGCGCTCTGCGTAGATTTAAACGTAGCTGTGCCAAGGCCGGCATCCAGCAGGAAATCCGCAAAAGAGAGCATTACGAGAAACCGAGTGTTCGTCGTAAGAAAAAATCTGAAGCAGCAAGAAAACGTAAATATAATTAATTACGAAAATTAATGAAAGCCTTCGCGCGGTCAGCAGATCTGCGCGGAGGCTTTTTCCATGGACAATTCTGACATTTTGTTTACAAATGGTTAAAAAAGAGTGAGAATGCTGGACGTTAGACATGGTGTGTGATAGAATACCGATATTAAAAATACATTTGGAGGGGAGCTTTATGTGGATAGAAACAATGCTGGGAACGGATCTGTATCATCTGATGTTATGGTTTATCGTCTATAGTTTTCTCGGATGGCTGGTAGAGTCTATCTATATGTCTATCTGTAACAGAAAAATCACAAACCGGGGATTTATGAAAGGACCGTTCTGCCCGATCTATGGTTTCGGCGCACTGCTGGCTTATTTTATTCTGCGCCCGCTGGAAGGCAATTATTTCCTTCTGTATCTGGCGGGAGCGATTCTGGCCACTGCTTTTGAGTTTCTGGTGGGGAAATTGATGCTGCGCTTTTTTGGTGAACTCTGGTGGGATTATAAAGAAAAGCCCTTTAATTATAAAGGGATCCTCTGTCTGGAAAGTACGCTGGCCTGGGGACTTTACACCCTGATTCTGTTTGGCTTTCTGCAGAAGCTGGTTGTGGGCATTGTGGACCGGGTTCCCGCTTTCTGGGGGATCCGGGGAGCTGTGCTGATTCTTGGAATCTGTGCGCTGGACATGCTGTACCATATTTTATCGGCGAAGAGCGCTGCTTTTGATGAGCGGATGGAAGGGCTGAAGCAGAGCATCCGTGCCAGGTGGTTTTAGAAGTTATCGGTTATCCTTTTTCTTGAGGGCATGGTCTATTTAAAAGGACAGTTTCATAAAATAGAGACAAAGGCTTTGAGAGGAGAGGATTTGTATGGGGAGGAAGATACTGGCCATCCTGATCTCTGTTTGTCTCTGGATGCAGGCGGGAACGGCTGTGAAGGCGGAGGAAGAAAAAAGAGGGGAACCGGAGACGGATCAGGCGGCGCTGGAACTGACGGCGCCGTCTGCAATTTTGCTGGAAGCTTCCACCGGCCAGGTACTTTTTGAGAAAGATGCGGATGAGGAGCGCAGCCCGGCCAGCATCACGAAAATTATGACGCTGCTTTTGATTTTTGAGGAGCTGGAGAAGGGAAATCTGGAGCTGACCGAACCGGTAACGACCAGCGCTTACGCCAAAAGTATGGGTGGTTCCCAAGTGTTTCTGGAGGAGGGAGAGCAGCAGACGGTGGAGACTATGATCAAGTGTATTGTAGTAGCCTCCGGAAATGACGCTTCAGTTGCTATGGCAGAACATATTGCGGGCAGTGAGGAAGAATTCGTCAGGCGGATGAATCAGAAAGCTGCCGCGCTCGGCATGGAACATACACAATTTGAAGACTGCTGCGGTCTTACAGATTCAGCCGGTCATTATACAACAGCCCGGGATGTGGCGACGGTTTCCCGGGAACTGATTTCCCGTTTTTCCGGAGTGCTGGAGTATTCATCTATCTGGATGGAGGATATTACGCACACGACGGCGCAGGGGACAAAGGAGTTTACCCTGACCAACACGAATAAGATGATCCACAGTTATGAAGGATGTATGGGATTAAAAACGGGAAGTACCAGTGTGGCGAAATACTGCGTTTCTTCTGTGGCAAGGCGGGAAAATGTGGAGCTGATCGCCGTAGTGATGGGCGCGCCGGAGCCAAAGGGAAGATTTGCTGACGCCGCTGCCATGCTGAATTACGGGTTTGGGATCTGCAGGTTTTATGAAGATAAAAATGAAGAGCCGCTGGAGCCGGTGCAGGTGTCCCGCTCTGTGAAAGAGACGGTGGGGTGTGAGTACGCCCGGACGTTCCGGTATCTGGATACCAGAGGACAGGCGCTTGCAGAGATCCGGAAGGAAATCCGTCTGCCTGAAAAGGCAGAAGCGCCGGTAAAAAAAGGAGATGTGCTGGGAAAGGCGGTTTACCTGCTGAATGGTACGGAAATCGGCAGTGTGGATCTGATCGCGGCGGAGGATGCTTTGGAGGCCGGAATAACAGATTTTCTGGGAAAGACATGGAGGGAACTGCTTTTGCTGGGAGAAGGGGAAAGAGTATCCTGACACTTGCAATCCCGGAGGGAATATACTATGATAGGGGAAGAAAAGGAAGGAGTCTGTATGAAAAACTTTCAGCTTACAACTTATTCCCTACGATCCCCAAAAATCAAACCGCAGCGGGAGCCGTTGCGGTTTCTTTTTATCAGTGATCTGCATAATGTAACTTTTGGCAGGAAAAACGAAGTGCTGATCCGGAAAATGAAGGAGCTTCGTCCCCATGCAGTTCTGGTGGGCGGTGATCTGATTGTGGCAAAACCCGGTTATTCCATGGATCCGGCTATGGAACTGATCCGGGAAATGGGAGCACGGTTTCCAGTCTATTATGCGCTGGGAAATCATGAGTATCGGATGCGGATTTATCCTGAGACATACGGGGATATGTATGACAGATACAAAAGGGTGATAGAGGAGTCAGGAGTTGTTCTCCTGGATCAGAAAAAAAAGGAGATCTGGGCAGAGGGAAATAAAATCTGTATCTGCGGCTTTGAACTGGATCGTACTTATTACAAAAAAGGACGGAGAAAGCAGCTGCCGGCAGGAGAACTGAGTGCAGCTTTCGGAGAGCCGCAGAGGGATGTCTTTACGATCTTGCTGGCGCATAATCCCCTTTACGGAGATACCTATCTTGACTGGGGGGCAGATCTTACGCTGTCAGGGCATTTGCATGGCGGCATGATCCGTCTGGGCAAACGGGCGGTGGTAAGTCCGGATTTTACTCTTTTTCCCAAATACGGCTACGGGATGTACCGGAGAGGGGATTCCAGTCTGATCGTCAGCGCAGGGATGGGAGAGCATACGATTCCTGTCCGCATTTGTAATCCCAGGGAACTGGTGGTCGTGGAACTCTGGGGAGAGTGAAGGTGGAAACATTAATACTTGCAAAAAAGAAGATTAGCGATTACAATAAAAGTGCACCTGTATCGGACAGGTGCACTTTTATGGTGAAGAGGTAATATATGGGAATCCCGGTAAAACTGCAGGTTTTTGAGGGGCCGCTGGACCTTCTCCTGCACCTGATTGATAAAAATAAAATAGATATTTACGATATTCCGATCGTGGAGATTACAGATCAGTATCTGGATTATATTCAGCAGATGAAACAGGAAGATCTGGATGTTATGAGTGAATTTATGGTCATGGCGGCCACTCTGCTGGACATCAAGTGCCGGATGCTTCTGCCCAAAGAAGTGAATGAAGAGGGGGAGGAGGAAGATCCCCGGGAGGAGCTGGTAAAGCAGCTGCTGGAATATAAGATGTATAAATATATGTCCTATGAGCTGAGAGACCGGATGGGGGATGCGGCCATGGTGGCCTACAAGGCGCCCACTGTCCCCAGGGAAGTGCTGGCTTACCGGGAGCCGGTGGATATCGGGGAACTGCTGGAAGGGCTGACTCTGGAGAAAATGAATCAGATTTTTCAGTCGATCATACGACGGCAGGAGGATAAGGTAGACCCGATCCGAAGCCGTTTCGGAGAGATCGAGCAGGAAGAGGTGAGTCTTCCGGAGAAGATGAACGATGTAGAGCAGTATACCCGCACGCACAGACATTTTACCTTCCGTTCCCTTCTGGAGAAGCAGGCGAGTAAAGTGCAGGTGATCGTTACATTTCTGGCGATTCTGGAACTTATGAAGGTTGGGAAAATAAAAATATCTCAGGAAGAAACTTTTGGTGAAATTATGATAGACAGTATGCAAAGTGAGGAATAATTGTGGAGATTGAAAAATTAGAGGCGGCTGTGGAGGCTATTCTGTTTACGATGGGAGAGTCGGTGGAACTTGGCCGGATCGCAAAAGCCATTGAGCAGGATACGGAAACCACAAGGAAACTGATCCGCAACCTGATGTTAAAATATAAAAACCGGGATCGGGGGATCCAGATCATTGAATTGGAAAATTCTTTTCAGATGTGTACGAAACAGGAATACTATGATTATCTGGTACGGATCGCCATGCAGCCAAAAAAGCCGGTGCTCACGGATGTGATGATGGAAACGCTCTCTATCATTGCCTACAAACAGCCGGTGACAAAGATGGAGATAGAGAAGATCCGGGGGGTAAAATGTGATCATGCCATCAATAAACTGGTAGAGTATGGGCTGGTACAGGAACTGGGGCGGCTGGACGCTCCGGGCCGCCCCATATTGTTTGGAACCACAGAAGAATTTCTGAGAAATTTCGGAATTCATTCCACGGACGATCTTCCGGTGATCAGTCCGGTCAAGATGGAAGATTTCAAGGCGGAGGCGGAAGAAGAGGT
>URYM01000126.1 GCA_900552095.1 uncultured Blautia sp.
ACGGTCTCGTGGGCTCGGAGATGTGTATAAGAGACAGGTCCGGTCCGGTTCCGGCGGGGTCAGCTGCGGGAAAACGGAACCCATCTCTGGCGGAAGAATTAAATTTTATGCCGGACGTGCAGGTGGTTGTGGGCAGTCATGATCACATCTGTAATGCGCTGGGCTGCGGGGTATACCGGGAGGGGGAGTGTTCCAATGCCATGGGAACTACAGAAGGGATTACGGCAGTCTTAAAGAGAGAACAGCTGTCGGCTTCCCGGGCCGCAAAATATCAGATGGCCTGCGAACCGTTTGTTTTGCCCGGGCTGTGTAATACAGTAGCCTGGAACAATGCATCCGGAGTTTTGCTGCGCTGGTTCGTGCAGGAATTTGTGCGGGAGGGAGAGCAGAGAGATCAGAACAGAATATTTGAACAGATGAACAGTCAGATGGAAGAGGAGCCGACCCATCTTCTGATTCTGCCGCATTTTTCGGGAGCAGCCACACCGTATATGGATAATGGATCCAAAGGCGCAGTTCTGGGGCTTACCCTGGGAACGAGAAGACAGGATATTTACAAAGCGCTGATGGAGTCTGTAAATTTTGAACTGGCACAGATCCTGGAATGTCTGGAAAAGGCGGAGGTTCCTGTGAAACGGCTGATCGCTACCGGAGGCGCTCTGTCTCCTCAGCTGCTTCAGATCAAAGCGGATGTGCTGGGAAGAGAAATTTATACGGTAGAGAATAAACAGACCGGTACTTTGGGCTGTGCTGTTCTGGGAAGTGTGGCGGCGGGAGATTACGGCAGTGTGGAAGAGGCGGTAAAAGCTATGGTGCGTCCGGGGCTTATTTATGAACCGCAGGAGAGACGCAGCCGGTTTTACCGGGAGAAGTTTGCGCTTTATAAGGAAGTATATCCGGCTTTGGCCGGACTCAGCCGGGCGTTATGATTTTGGGAGGCAGGTATGATATCAAATTATACAGAAATTTTAAAATATGCGAGAAAACATAAGATTACAGTAGGAGCATTTAATTCTTTTAATATGGAAACGTTGCAGGCGGTGATCCAGGCAGCAGAGAAAAAGCAGGTTCCTCTGATCGTGCAGACCTATCATGCCCATGCAGATTATGCAGGGCCGGAATTTATGCGGGCTCTTTACGCAACAGCTGCCCAGAAAGCTTCGGTCCGGATTGCCATGGGACTGGATCACGGGAAATCCTTTGCCCAGGCTAAGGCCTGCATAGATGCCGGCTATACAGGGGTTATGATCGACCTGGCCAGTGAGGATTATGAAAAAAATGTGGAAGAGACCAGAAAAGTGGTGGCATTGGCTCATGCGAAAGGTGTTTCCGTGGAAGCAGAACTGGGAGTGATCGCGGATGCGGACCGGTCTTTGGAGGAAATTGCCGCAGGTTATACAGATCCGGAAGTGGCGAGAAAATTTTACCGGGACACGGGAGTAGACTGTCTGGCAGTTTCGGTGGGAACGGCGCACGGAACGTATGCACATAAGCCGAAAATTAACTTTGAACTTTTAAAAGAGCTGATTGATACGGTTTACTGTCCCATTGTAGTTCATGGCGGATCGGGAACTCCCGAGGAAGATGTGGAAGAAATGGTCCGCCTGGGGGTTGCGAAGTTAAATGTGGGAACTGATTTTTTCGATGCATACAGGAAGGCGATTGCCGATATTCTGGAAGAAAAAGGTTCGGGCTGCGATGTGATTGAGATGATGGCGGCGGCCCGGGAGGCAGTAGAGAAGGTGGCTCTTCAGAAACTGGATATTCTGAGCCGCTTCCGCATTTAAGTGTAAAAGATTTCAGAAAGACTGTGAGAGGGGATGTAAGATTGTGGTCTTACATCCCCTCTCACAGTTTTAATATTTTAGAGTCAGTTTTTCATGTTCTCCCGTTTGCGCAGCCTGGAATCCAGAATTTTTTTGCGGATGCGAAGGCTTTGCGGAGTTACTTCCAGAAGTTCATCCTTATCGATGAATTCCAGCGCCTGCTCCAGGCTCAGCACTCTGGGCGGAGTCAGTTTTAAGGCTTCGTCGGCGGAAGAGGAACGGGTATTGGTCAGATGCTTGGTTTTGCATACGTTCAGTTCAATATCTTCCGCTTTTCCGTTCTGTCCGATTACCATGCCGGCATAAACTTTCTGGCCCGGTCCGATAAAGAGAGTACCCCGGTCCTGTGCCTGGAAGAGACCGTAGGTGACAGATTCTCCATTTTCAAAAGCGATCAGGGAACCCTGTTTCCGGTACTGGATTTCTCCCTTGAAGGGGCCGTAACCGTCGAAGGTGGAGTTCATGATTCCGTTTCCCTTGGTGTCTGTCATGAATTCTCCCCGGTAGCCGATCAGACCTCTGGCGGGAATGTTGAATTCCAGGCGGGTTGTGCCGTCGGCGGAGGGACTCATACCCTGCAGTTCACCTTTTCGGTTGGAAAGTTTCTGGATCACGCTTCCGGCAAATTCTTCCGGAACGTCAATATATACCAGTTCCATAGGTTCCAGAAGGTGATCTTTTTCATCTTTTTTATAGAGAACTTCCGCCTTGCTGACTGCAAATTCATAGCCTTCCCGGCGCATATTCTCGATCAGAACCGACAGATGGAGTTCACCTCGGCCGGATACCTTGAAGCAGTCCGGGGATTCTGTTTCTTCTACGCGAAGGCTCACGTCGGTGTTCAGTTCTCTCATCAGACGGTCACGGAGATGGCGGGAAGTAATATATTTTCCTTCCTGTCCGGCCAGCGGACTGTCATTCACCATAAAATGCATCGCGATGGTGGGTTCGGAGATCTTCTGGAATGGAAGGGGCTCCGGATTGTTCACATCACAGAGCGTATCTCCGATATGGATATCGGCGATACCGGAGATTGCCACGATCGATCCGATATGAGCCTCAGATACTTCCACCTTGTTCAGTCCGTCAAACTCGTAGAGTTTGCTGATTTTTACTTTCTTTTTCTTGCTGGGATCGTGATGATTCATCATCATGACCTCCTGGTTTACGGCAATTTTCCCATTGTCAACCTTTCCTACACCGATACGTCCCACGTATTCGTTGTAATCGATGGTGCTGATCAGAACCTGAGTTCCGGCATCCGGATCACCGGCGGGTGCCGGAATGTGCTCCAGAATCGTCTCAAAAAGGGGAACCATATTTTTGTGTTCCTCTGTGAGATCTTTTGCTGCCCAGCCGGCCTTTGCGGAAGCGTAGAGGAAGGGGCAGTCCAGCTGTTTATCATTGGCTTCCAGATCCATCAGAAGTTCCAGGACTTCATCCACAACCTCAGCCGGGCGGGCTTCTGGGCGATCCACTTTATTAATGCATACGATCACATCCAGATCCAGTTCCAGAGCCTTTTTCAGGACGAAGCGGGTCTGGGGCATGGGACCTTCAAAAGCGTCTACGACCAGAATGACACCATTTACCATTTTCAGGACCCGTTCTACTTCTCCGCCGAAGTCTGCGTGCCCGGGGGTATCGATAATATTGATTTTTGTATTTTTATAAAAAACTGCTGTATTTTTGGAAAGAATCGTGATGCCGCGTTCCCGCTCGATGTCATTGGAGTCCATCACCCGCTCCTGAACTTCCTGATTGGCGCGGAAGACGCCGCTCTGTTTTAAAAGTTCGTCCACCAGGGTTGTTTTGCCGTGGTCTACATGAGCGATGATCGCAACGTTTCTCACATCTTCTCTTGTTGTTTTCATAACAGAATCTCCTCTTATTATTATGTGTTACCGATATTACAGTCTACCACAATTTTCCCGGATTACAAGGGGAAGCCGGAAAAATTGTGAAAAATGTAAAGAGCCGGTTTTGACAAATACCGCGTTTTCTGTCGGATCTGCCCGATGAAAAGTGGATGTGATTCTGTTCTAAAGTGAAAAAAAGGGACATACACTGATATAGATAAAATACCGGGAAGAGAAAGGGGAACTATCATTCATGGCAGATAAAATTATTGAAAACAATCAGGTATCAATTCTGGGGCAGATTGCTTCGCAGTTTGTGTTCAGCCATCAGGTCTTCGGAGAAGGTTTCTATCTGGTAGATGTACTGGTGAAAAGACTCAGCGAATCGGAAGACCGCATACCTGTAATGGTGTCAGAACGGCTGCTTGATGTGACACAGGATTATGAGGGAGAGTACATAGAAGTGACGGGACAGTTCCGTTCTTATAACAGGCATGAGGAAAAGAAAAACCGTCTGGTGCTCTCAGTCTTTGCCCGCGAGATCTGCTTCGTGGAAGAAGAGGACGAGACCGTAAAAACCAATCAGATTTTTCTGGACGGATACATATGCAAGCCGCCTGTATACAGGAAAACCCCTCTGGGAAGAGAGATCGCAGATCTTCTGATCGCGGTGAATCGTCCTTACGGGAAGTCGGACTATATCCCCTGTATCTGTTGGGGGAGAAATGCCCGCTATGCTTCAGCATTTCAGGTGGGCGGCCATGTTCTTGTGTGGGGAAGAATCCAGAGCAGGGAATATATCAAGAAGCTGGGGGAAAATGAGACGGAGAAGCGAACGGCTTACGAAGTTTCCGTTGGCAAGCTGGAGTATGTAGACTAGAAAAAGAAGAAGGGGCAGGTTTTGGGGTGAGCCTAAAATCTGTCCTTTCGGTGTTGTAATTTTTAATCATAGGAACCGCTCTGGTTCCGGAACATTTCGGTCATTTCAAACATATCTGACAGTTCTGTCAAAATCCAAAGGGAATCATATGGGAGGTAACATGGGAAGGAAGGATAAGGTTTTAAAAGATTATTTCAGCGATCCGGAGCGCTTCTGCGATTTTATAAACGGTGCGGTTTTTGACGGAAGCCAGAATACAGCGGGCAGATGAAAAAGCTGCAAAAGCAGCATCGGGAAAAGAAAGATCTGAAGACAGCAGCGGAATATCTGTCGGGACTTTCGGAGGAGGACCGGCTAAAGCCGGTGCTGACGGTAGTTTTTTACTATGGCACAGAGCCCTGGAATCAGAACCTGCAGCTGCATCAGATGCTGGAGTTTCCGCCGGGACTGGAGAGGTATCGGGGCTGTTTTCCGGATTACCATCTAATTCTGATTCAGCCGGACAGCACGGATCCAAAGAAATTTCAGACGGAATGGAGGCTGATTTTTGCCCTGCTGAAGAGCAGGAGGGATCCGCAGAGATTTTCCCGGACCGTGGAGGAGCTGGGAGGTGAGGGAATCAGCCGGGAAGGGCTGATGACAGCGGCAGTATTGCTGGAAGATGAGAAATTATTGAAACTGGCAGAAGAAGAGAAGGAGGAACGGTTTATGGGATGTCAGGCACTGGATATGATACGGGAACAGGAGTGGAAGGCAGGAGAAGAAGCGGGGCAAAAAGTGGGCCAGAAGATTGGTCAGGAAATCGGAGAGAAAAAGGCAGAGGAACGCTTTTCCTGTTTGATCCGGAGGATGAAAGAGGATAATCGGTTGGAAGAGTTTGCAGAACTGGGGACTGATCCGGTGAAGAGGGAGGAGTGGATGAAGGAATATAGGATTTGAAATCTGCGAAAAAGTTTAGAAAAAATAGCCAAGCATGGGATCTCCATACTTGACTATTTTGAGAATGGTTTGAAACTGTGTTACATAACATTGGGAAGATGAATTACACCGGCTACTGCAAGGCAATATAGTGCAATCACAAAGGGTTTTCCCAGAAGAATGATAGTGGTAAACTTCTGCCAGGTCATGCGGGTCAAACCTGCGATGAAGCAGAGAACATCATCGGGTGCGGCGGGGAGAAAA
>URYM01000127.1 GCA_900552095.1 uncultured Blautia sp.
AGTACGGTCTCGTGGGCTCGGAGATGTGTATAAGAGACAGCTCCTGCCCCATAAAGAGCAGTTTCTTGCCGGGATGCACAGCCATAAAGCCCAGCATAACCCGCAGATTTGCAAATTTTTCTTCCTCTGTTCCCGGCATTTTTCCAAGAAGAGAACCTTTTCCGTGAACTACCTCATCATGAGAAAGACTTAAAAGGAACTGCTCACTGTAAGCATAAACCATAGAGAAGGTAAGCTCTCCGTGATGCGCGCCGCGGCAGACGGGATCCTGGCGCATGTAGCCAGTGAAATCATTCATCCAGCCCATATTCCACTTATAATCAAATCCCAGGCCGTCTTCTTTCACATCCCCCGTCACTTTGGGCCATGCCGTAGATTCCTCCGCAATCAGAAGAACGTCGGGATACATTTTTTTGAACATGGAGTTTAAATGTTTTAACATCTCCACGGCTTCCAGGTTCTCATTTCCGCCATAGATATTTGCCACCCACTCTCCATCCTGCTTTCCATAGTCCAGATAGAGCATGGATGCCACAGCGTCCATACGGATTCCGTCTGCATGGAACTTATCTGCCCAGAACATGGCGCTGGCAATCAGAAAATTAGATACCTGAGGCCGTCCGTAATTATAAATCAGTGTGCCCCAGTGCGGATGCGCCCCCTGCCGGGGATCCAGATGTTCATACAGGCAGGTTCCGTCAAAAGAAGCCAGCCCGTGAGCATCCCTGGGGAAATGAGCCGGAACCCAGTCCAGGATCACACCGATTCCCTGCTGATGAAGATAATCTACAAAAAACATAAAATCCTCAGGCGTTCCATACCGGCTGGTCGGCGCATAATATCCTGTCACCTGATACCCCCAAGAAGCGTCAAAAGGATGCTCCATAATAGGCATAAGTTCTACATGGGTATATCCCATCTCCTTGATATACTCCCCGATCATGGGCGCCAGTTCCCGGTAATTATAAAACTCCCGTCCATCCTCCGGCTTCCGCCAGGAACCCAGATGCATTTCATACACAAACATGGGCTGATCTGCTTTCTGAAATTTCTTTCTCCCCTTCATCCAGACCCGGTCATTCCAGGCAAATCCGGACAGATCTGTCACCACCGAAGCCGTATTGGGACGAAGTTCTGCAGCATTTGCGTAGGGATCTGCCTTCAGATAAGTAAGGCCATTCTTTAATTTCAACTCATATTTATAGAGATCTCCCGGTTTCACATCCGGAATGAATAATTCAAAAATCCCGGACTTCTCCAGGAAATTCATCTGATGGCAGCGCCCATCCCAGCTGTTAAAATCTCCTACCACGCTGACCCGCGCCGCATTCGGTGCCCAGACGGCAAAAGAAACGCCCTGCACCCCGTTTATCACAGCAGGATGGGCGCCCAGTTTCTCATAAATCTGATAATGGATGCCGTGGATAAACCGCTTTTCATCTTCCTCTGTGATCTGTCCCGGACAGGCATAAGGATCCCGATATGCTTTCTCCTCCCCGTCCTCCTCAATCAGGTAGACGTAATCCGGGATCCGCTTTCCAGGAATCAGCACAGCGAAATAACCCGCCTCATCCTCCTGTACCATCTCATAAATTTTTCGCCCTGCCCGGATACGGACAGCATCCTTTCCCGGAAAGAAACACTGGATCAAAATGCCATCCTCCGTCACCTTCGGCCCCAGGATCTTCCCCGGATTTTTCTCCTCCGAATAGACCACCGCCTCGATTTCTCTCCAGTCCATCAGCTCATATAATTTTTCTTCCATGGCAACACCTCCTGCCCTTTTCTTATTTTTCTGCAAACAGGATCTCTTCTGCCAGCTGTGCCGCATCTCTGACGCAGTCCTCGCAGCTTCTCAGCACCGTTCCCGTCCCGATCCCTTTTAACTCTCTGCAGATAACAGAACCGTTCTTCTCCTGAAAGCGGCGCACCAGTTCCCGGGACAGCTTATAAGTCGCTCCCTTTGTCGGATTCTTGACGGAACCGGAGCTGTTCTTCAGTCCTGCCAGCGCCACTGCCCCCGAGACAGCTCCGCAGGTACACTCCATTCCTCCCATACCGGCTCCATACCCTTCCATCATCTGGAATACCATCGCCTCATCTGCCCCTGTCAGACCGCAGTAGGCACAGGCCACCGCTTGGGCACAGTTATATCCTTCTTTATGGTTTTCCACCGCTTTTTCTATTCTGCTTTCCATCTTTTCTCCTCACTGTAATTTATGGATCAGAAGACCGCTCCTTAACTTTGGCTCAAACCAGGTGGATTTGGGAGGCATCAGAAGCCCTGCATCTGCCACATCAAAAAGTTCTCCCATCGCTGTGGGATACAGACAAAAAGCCACGTCACAATCCGTATTTCCTCTCCGTTCCAGTTCTTCCATCCCGCGGATCCCTCCGATAAAGTCAATCCTCTTATCTCTGCGCGGATCCTTTATGCCGAGCACAGGAAATAAAATCTGATCCTGAAGAAGAGACACATCCAGCCTTTTTACCGGATCCCAGTCCTCCTCACAGGCCAGGGCAAACCGATACCACTGCCCTCTCAGATACATGCCGGCTTCCCCTTTTTTCCCCGGACGTGCCTCCTCCCGGCTGCAGGGAATCAGTTCTGTCCGCTTTTTCATTTCCTCCAGAAATTCTGTCTCTGTCCTGCCCTGCAGTCCCCGCACAGCCCGGTTATAATCCAGAATCTGCAGTTCTTCCTCATCAAAAATGACTGCCAGAAAATAATTCCATTCTTCGTCCCCTGTAAAAGCCGGATCTTCCTCCCGCTTCTCCCGGCAGACCTGGGCTGCCGCAGCAGCTCTGTGGTGTCCATCCGCGATGTACAGCTTCCCGATCTTCTGAAACATCTCCCGGATCCGGTCATTTTCTTCTGCCGGAAAACTCCAGACGCGATGCCGTATCTGATCCTCCCCGGTAAAATCATAAAGAGGAGGCGTCTCCCGGTTCCGCTTTTTCAATTCAGCCAGTTCCCGGTTCCTCCGATGTGCCAGAAAAACCGGACCGGTCTGTGCCTGACAGCTGTTCACATGACGGATTCTGTCCTGCTCCTTATCTTCCCTTGTATTTTCATGCTTTACCACAATTCCCTTCCAGTATTCCTCCACCGAAGCACAGGCACAGATCCCGGTCTGGCTTTTCCCCTTTCGGGTCAGCTCATACAGATAAAAATGCGGAATGGGATCCTGGCTGTAGATTCCCTGCTCCTCCTGCTTTCGCAAAAGTTCTCCCGCTTTTTTATAAACTTTCGGATCATAGGGATCTGTATCTTCGGGAAACTGTGTCTCTGCCCGGTCTATATTTAAAAAGGACAGAGGATTTCTGCCGGCTTCCAGCCTGGCTTCTTCCCGGCTGTATACATCGTAGGGCAGGGCTGCAGTCTGTGCTGCCAGCTCTGCTTTTGGTCTCAGGGCACAAAAAGGTCGAACGAGGGCCATGTATCTATCTCCTTATCCATTTCATGATAGTCCGAATCGCCGGCCCAATCTTTTTCCGATTGTAGGCCAGCGATCTGATCATTTTTCTGTGTTTTCTAAGTCTCTTCCATTTTATTTTCATACCGTTTTACTTGACGATACGCACCTTTGACACACCGTCAATGGCTTCCAGCGCGCGCACCAGATGCTCGCTGGCCGGACTGTCCAGATCAAACATGGAATACGCATAATCGCCCTTGCTCTTGTTCGTCATATCTGAGATATTAACCCCTTCCTCCGCCAGGGTCGTGGTAAACTGACCAATCATATTGACAATATTTTTATGAGCAATCGTAATTCGTCCCGCCGCCACACAGCTTCCCATATCACAGCTGGGGAAATTAACAGAGTTTTTGATATTTCCATTTTCCAGAAAATCTCTCACTTCTTTTGCCGCCATCACAGCACAGTTATCCTCAGACTCCTCTGTGGACGCTCCCAGATGCGGTGTAACCAGAGTATTCACTGCTCCGGCTACCAGCGGATTGGCAAAATCTGTCACATACTTTTTCACCTTGCCTGCCTCCAGAGCTTCCACCAGCGCCTGCTCATCTACCAGAAGATCTCTGGCAAAATTCAGAAGAACCACGCCTTCCTTCATCATACCGATGGCCTTCGCATCGATCATCTCCCGGGTATTCTCATTGAGGGGAACATGGATCGTGATGTAATCACACTCCCGGTAAATCTGTTCCACATCTTTGATATGATGGATCGTCCGGGACAGATTCCACGCCGCATCTACAGAAATATACGGATCATATCCCATCACGTCCATTCCCAGATGAGTAGCTGCATTTGCCACCAGTACACCGATCGCACCCAGTCCAATGATACCAAGTTTCTTTCCGGAGATTTCACAGCCCGCAAATTTCTTTTTCTGCTTCTCCGCCAGTTTGCCGATATTTTCTTCTGCCTGCTGGGAAGCCACCCACTCGATGCCCCCCACAATATCTCTGGATGCCAGAAGCATGCCGGCAATCACCATTTCCTTCACTCCATTGGCATTTGCCCCCGGCGTATTGAAGACTACAATTCCCTTCTCCGCACATTCCGTCAGCGGAATATTATTAACACCGGCTCCCGCCCGGGCGATCGCCTTTAAATTCTCCGGAAGCTCCATCTCCTTCATATTGGCGCTCCGCACCAGAACCGCATCTGCCTCCTCGATGCCCTCTGTTTTTTCATACTTTTCATCAAACCGGTCCAGTCCCACCTGGGAGATCGGATTCAGACAGTGATATTTAAACATGATCAGATATTCTCCTCTTCAAATTTCTTCATAAACGCCACCAGCGCTTCTACTCCGGCCTTCGGCATGGCATTGTAAATGCTGGCACGCATTCCGCCCACCGTCCGGTGTCCTTTCAGATTTTCCAGACCGGCTTTTTTTGCCTCTGCCACAAACTTTGCATCCAATTCGCTGTTTCCGGTGACAAAAGGCACATTCATAAGAGACCTGTCTTCCTTTACCACAGTTCCGGAAAACAATCTGCTCTGATCCAGAAAATCATAGAGGATCGCTGCTTTCTCCTCATTGCGCTGCTTCATCACTTCCAGGCCTCCCATGGCCTTCAGCCACTTGAATACCTTTCCGCACATATAGATATCATAGCAGTTGGGTGTATTGTACATGGAACCATTGTCCGCATGAATCTTATACTTCATCATCGTCGGAGTTCCCGGAAGCACCTCATCTGTGATCAGATCCTCTCTCACCACGGCAATCACCATCCCGGCAGGCCCGATATTTTTCTGTACACCGCCGTAGAGGATCCCGTATTGTTCGATATCAATGGGTTCTGACAGGAAGCAGGAAGATACATCCGATACAAGCAGTTTGCCCTTTGTATTGGGAAGCTTCTTATATTTTGTGCCGTAAATCGTATTATTCTCACAAATGTAAACATAGTCTGCATCCGGGCTTACGGGAAGATCGGAACAGTCCGGAATATAGGAGAATGTTTTATCCTCAGAAGTCGCGATCTTGTTGGCTTTTCCATAAATCTGCGCCTCCTGGTAGGCCTTCTTCGCCCACTGTCCGGTTACAATATAATCAGCCACCCTGTTCTTCATCAGATTCATGGGAATCATGGCAAACTGCAGCGATGCCCCGCCCTGCAGAAAGAGCACTTTATAGTGTTCCGGAATATGTACCAGTTCCCGGAAATCTGCCTCCGCTTCATCAATAATATTCTGAAAAACTTTTGACCGGTGGCTCATCTCCATGACTGACATTCCACTGTCCTTATATTCCATCATCT
>URYM01000128.1 GCA_900552095.1 uncultured Blautia sp.
GCAGCGTCAGATGTGTATAAGAGACAGCAGCTGGATGAGCGCAGAGAACAGGAACAGGCGGAGAGTCAGAAACTGGAAGAAATCCGGCTGCACTATCAGACTGTGGCGCAGCAGGCGGGATTCCTTCAGGAGAATATGGGGCGTCTCCGGCAGGAGGAAGAAAAACTGCACCAGGAGGAAGCTGCAATCTGTCAGGAGATGGAGGGGAGCGGCAGCCGCCTGGCTGAGAAGGAAGAGCAGATCAGGATTCTGAAAGACCAGATCGCGGAAGCAGGCAGACAGGCACAGTGCCAGGAAGAGAAACTGGCAGAGCTTGCCCGGGAAAAGGAAGAAATGTCGGCGCACCACAAGGGCTTTTTTGCCAGAAGGGAAGCACTTTCCAGAGATATTGCCGCCATGGATAAGGAATGCTTCCGTCTTGGCAGCCAGATGGAACGTCTGGAGGAGACGAAAGAGACACAGGTTAATTATATGTGGGAGGAATACGAACTGACTCCCTCGGCGGCAAAAGAGATGGAGCTGGAAGAAAGGCCGGAGCGCAGTGAGATCAAAAGACAGATCGGGGAACTGCGGGATGGGATCAGAAAGCTGGGAAGCGTTAATGTAAATGCCATTGAAGAATATAAGGAAGTGTCCGAGCGCCATGCATTTCTCTCCGGACAGTATACAGATCTGGTGAAAGCAGCGGAAACCCTGAAAGATATTATCGCTGAGCTGGATGAAGGAATGCGCAGACAGTTTACGGAGAAGTTTCGGGAAATACAGATTGAGTTTGATAAGGTGTTCAAGCAGCTCTTCGGTGGCGGAAGGGGAACTCTGGAGCTGATCGAGGAGGAGGATGTACTGGAGGCGGGCATCCGGATCATTTCTCAGCCACCGGGCAAGAAGCTGCAGAATATGATGCAGCTTTCCGGAGGGGAGAAAGCACTGACCGCCATTGCTCTTCTGTTTGCGATCCAGAATTTAAAGCCGTCCCCGTTCTGTCTTCTGGATGAGATTGAGGCGGCGCTTGACGATTCCAATGTGACAAGGTTTGCAAAATATCTGCACAAACTGACTAAGAATACACAGTTTATTGTGATCACACACAGAAGGGGAACCATGAACGCGGCAGACCGGCTTTATGGAATTACCATGCAGGAGAAGGGAGTTTCCACCCTGGTGTCTGTAAATCTTATAGAACATGATTTAGATAAATAACAGGAGGAAGAGATGGGAGAAGAGAAAAAAGGGTTCTTCCGGCGGCTGGTCGCCGGACTGACAAAGACCAGAGATAATATTGTATCCGGGATCGACAGCATTTTCAGCGGATTTTCCAGTATTGATGAGGATTTTTACGAGGAGATCGAGGAAATCCTGGTGATGGGAGATATCGGGATCAATGCGACGACAAAGATTATCGAGCATCTGAAAGAGCAGGTAAAGGAGCAGCATATTAAGGAACCTTCTGCCTGCAAGCAGCTTCTGATCGACAGCATCAAGCACCAGATGGACGTGGGAGAGACAGCCTATGAATTTGAAAACCGGGAATCGGTGGTGCTGATCATCGGAGTGAACGGTGTGGGCAAGACGACCTCTGTGGGCAAGCTGGCCGGCAAGTTAAAAGACCAGGGGAAAAAGGTGCTTTTGGCGGCAGCAGACACATTCCGCGCAGCGGCGGGAGAGCAGCTGACTCAGTGGGCGCACAGAGCAGGCGTCGATATGATCGGGGGCCAGGAGGGAGCAGATCCGGCGGCAATCGTCTATGACGCGGTGCAGGCAGCAAAGGCCAGAAATGTGGATGTGCTGCTCTGCGATACGGCGGGCAGGCTTCATAACAAGAAGAATCTGATGGAAGAATTAAAGAAGATCTATCGCGTGCTGGAGAGAGAATATCCGGAGGCATACCTGGAGACTCTGGTGGTTCTGGACGGAACCACAGGACAGAATGCCCTGGCTCAGGCCAGACAGTTTGCGGAGGCGGCCAATGTAACGGGTATCATCCTCACCAAACTGGATGGAACGGCGAAAGGAGGAATCGCAGTGGCGATCCAGTCAGAGCTTGATATACCGGTAAAATATATCGGTGTGGGCGAGACGATCGACGATCTGCAGAAATTTGATTCGGAACAATTTGTAAATGCACTGTTTGACGTAAAAGAGGATTGAGAATATGTTGACATTAGATAAATTTGAGGAAGCATCAGAAATTGTAAAACAGGTAACTCAGGAGACGAAGCTGATCTACAGCGATTATTTAAGTGCTCAGACAGGCAACCGGGTTTACTTAAAGCCGGAAAATATGCAGCGCACCGGTGCGTATAAGGTGCGGGGCGCCTATTATAAGATCAGTACCATGAGTCCGGAGGAGAGGGAGAAGGGACTGATTACGGCTTCTGCCGGAAATCATGCGCAGGGTGTGGCCTACGCTTCCCAGCGCTACGGGGTGAAAGCTACCATCGTAATGCCCACAACTACGCCGCTTATTAAGGTGGAGCGCACCAAAAATTACGGAGCAGAGGTGGTGCTCTGGGGAGATGTATACGATGAGGCCTGCGCAAAAGCGTATGAACTGGCAGAGGAACACGGGTATACCTTTGTGCATCCTTTTGATGATCCGGCCGTAGCTACCGGACAGGGAACCATCGCCATGGAAATCGTAAAAGAACTTCCTCTGGTAGATTACATTCTGGTACCTGTGGGCGGCGGCGGACTGGCTACTGGTGTATCTACCCTGGCCAAACTTCTCAATCCCAATATCAAGGTGATCGGCGTGGAGCCGGCAGGTGCAAACTGCCTGCAGGTATCGCTGGAAAAAGGAGAAGTGACCACCCTCCCCGGAGTAACTACGATCGCGGACGGTACGGCAGTGAAAACGCCGGGAAACAATATTTTCCCCTATCTGCAGAAGAATCTGGACGGCGTAATTACGGTGGAGGATGATGAGCTCATCGTAGCTTTTCTGGATATGGTGGAGAATCATAAGATGATCGTGGAGAATTCCGGTCTTCTTACAGTGGCAGCCTTGAAGCACCTGAATGTAAAGAATAAAAAGATTGTTTCCATTTTAAGTGGCGGAAATATGGATGTGATCACGATGTCTTCTGTGATTCAGCATGGTCTGATCCAGAGAGACAGGATTTTTACAATTTCTGTGCTTCTGCCGGATAAGCCGGGCGAACTGACCCGGGTATCCGGAATCATCGCAGAGGCAAAAGGAAACGTGATCCGCCTGGATCACAATCAGTTCTACAGTGTCAACAGAAATGCGGCGGTGGAGCTGAAGATTACGCTGGAGGCTTTTGGAACGGATCACAAGATGGAAATCATACGGGCTCTGGAAGAGCAGGGTTATAAGCCGAAGCAAATTCGTCCCAATCTCTAAAAAGTCTGAAATTTTGATAAAAAATCCCGAAAATAATTGACTGTTTAAGGGGAAAGAGGTAATATAATAATAACAACTGGAACAGGTTTTCTTGTGGAGAGGAGATGGGTTTATGTACGAAAACATAGCTTTTTGGACGATGCTCATTTGTTTCATCCTTCTGACGGCAGTTTTTTTCTATGAGCTGAGGATCCGTATGGCAGGAAGTCACGGGGAAATGCACAGCTGGTCTTATCTGATCGGGCGGATCTGCTTCCGTTTCACCAGTGTGGTAGGATTTGCGATTGGAAGACTGGAAAAGGGCAACCGGCAGGAGAAAGAAGGCGAGTTTGCCAGATATCCCATGAGGAGAGAAGCGCTGGCAGGGGCAGGAAAAAGAGAACTGCACAGTGCCGGATTCTCCGGGAAGATCTCCCGGGAAGAGCACAGAAGAAAGCAGTTCCGGTTAAAGATTCTGGATTAAATCCGGACAGACAAAGAGGCGGCTGCGGGCAGGGCAGGAAGAATGATTCTTCCCCCCTTCTCGCAGCCGCCTTTTGGCAGTACGTTCTTATTTTACTGTGATCAGATCATACGCTCTGGTTCCAAGCCCCAGTTTTTCCGCATGGTCGAGACAGACGATCCAGTTCGTTTCCGGTCCCACTTTGTGGAAGTGATCCCCCTCGTCATGGAGGTGTTCACCCAGCTGACTGTTTTCAATAACCGGCTGGCGGTTGACCGCATCGGCGCAGGCCATATCGAGAGCCACCGGGTCAAAAGAGGCGAACATCCCCACATCAGGAACGATGGCGGCGTCATTTTCACCGTGACAATCGCACTGAGGGGAGACATCGATGACCATATTGATGTAGAAGCAGGGACGTCCCTGAACGACAGCCTTCGTGTACTCTGCAATTTTTTTATTCAGGATATCGTTGGACTCATCGGAAGCGGAACAGACAGCATCCTGATGACAGATACCGATACATCTGCCGCAGCCTACGCATTTGCTGTGATCAATGGAGGCTTTCCTGTCTGTTACTGTGATGGCGCTGTGAGCACAGACTTTGGTGCACATTTTGCAGCCGATGCACAGATCCTGATCTACGTGGGGTTTGCCGGCACTGTGCATTTCCATTTTTCCGGCCCGGGACCCACAGCCCATGCCGATGTTTTTAAGAGCGCCGCCAAAACCGGTACATTCATGTCCCTTAAAATGAGCCAGAGAGATGAAAATATCGGCGTCCATAACAGCCCTTCCGATTTTGGCCTCTTTGACGTACTCGCCGCCCTCTACCGGGACGAGAGACTCATCGGTTCCCTTTAAGCCGTCTGCGATGATCACGTGACAGCCGGTGGAGTAGGGGGGTGAAGCCGTTCTGGTAAGCAGAATCAATGTGATCCAGAGCGTTTTTCCGCCCGCCCACATACAGTGTATTGCAGTCTGTGAGGAAGGGACGGCCGCCCAGGCTTTTTACTACATCGGCCACAGTTCTGGCGTAGTTGGGTCTTAAGAATGCCAGGTTGCCGGGCTCGCCGAAGTGAATCTTGATAGCGGCATATTTTTTGTCAAAGTCGATGTCTCCGATACCTGCTTTGCGAATCAGTTTTTCCAGCTTCTGCTGAAGATTACAGGTGGGAGTGGTGCGCATGTCTGTGAAATAAACTTTTGCCTTTTCCATGGAATGACCTCCTTAACGAAATTAATTTTATTGTACCATTTTGTCTTTTCGGATTCAATCTCTGCGGGGAAATCTTTGCGCTGAAAGAGCGGATATGGTATACTGACGCTAGAAGAGCCGTTGAAAGGATGAGAGAAATGGACGTAAGACAGCTTTTGGAAAGGGTGAAGGAGGGAAGCATGCCGCTTGAGGAGGCGGAAGAGTATTTAAAGAAGCTTCCCTATGAAGATATCGGGTGTGCGAAACTTGACTATCACCGGGCGCTGCGGTCCGGGTTTGGAGAGGTGATCTATGGTCCCGGAAAGACGGTGGAGCAGATTGCAGAGATCTGCAGCCATTTTGCAGAGCGCAGACAAAATGTGCTGGCTACCAGGGTGAGCCCGGAGCAGGCCGCAGCGGTAAAGAGGAGGATTCCGGAGGCAGAGTATGAAAAGACAGGCAGAACGCTTCAGCTTGTCTTTGAAAAAAAGTCTCCGTCAGGCTATGTGGCAGTCTGTACAGGAGGAACTGCAGATATTCCGGTGGCAGAGGAGGCAGCCCGGACAGCAGAATTTTTTGGATGCCGGGTGGAACGCTTCTTTGATGTGGGAGTAGCCGGGATCCATCGGCTTTTTTCAAAACTGGATGAGATCCGGAAGGCAAACTGTATTGTGGCAGCGGCAGGAATGGAAGGCTGTCTCTTATACACATCTCCGAGCCC
>URYM01000129.1 GCA_900552095.1 uncultured Blautia sp.
CGTAAGATCGTCGGCAGCGTCAGATGTGTATAAGAGACAGCTTGTTATTATATGAAACAGGATGCTATAATAGAGGAAGAAAAGGAACGAAGCTATCGGCAGCTGATTTTGAGGCGGGCCGGGCATACACCGGTTCAGCAGCTTCTGGGGGAGGCCTGGTTTGCCGGACTTCCCTTTTATGTTAATGATCAGGTGCTGATTCCCCGACAGGATACGGAGGTTCTGGTAGAGGAAGCGAAAAAGAGATTAAAATCGGGGGATGAGATCCTGGATCTGTGCACCGGATCCGGGTGTATCCTTCTGGCGATTTTAAAGTCCTGTGAAGGGATTCGGGGAACGGGAGCCGATCTCTCGGAGAATGCTCTTTTGGTGGCGAAGGAAAATGGAGAGCGCCTCGGTGTACCGGCCAGCTGGATCCGGAGCGATCTTTTTCAGAATATAGAGGGTAAATTTAATCTGATCACCTCGAATCCTCCTTATATTGCCAGTGAGGTGATTCCAGGCCTGATGCCGGAAGTGAGGGATCATGAGCCGCTTCTGGCGCTGGATGGAGGAGAGGATGGACTGGACTTTTACCGCAAGATCGTAAGCCAGGCGGGCGCATATCTGAAGAAGGGCGGCTGGCTGTGTCTGGAAATCGGTTATGATCAGGGGCAGCCGCTTCGGGAAATGCTTCTGGAAGCCGGATATGAAGAAGTTGAAATAATCAGGGATCTGGCCGGACTTGACCGGACGGCGGTGGGTCGGAGACCTCAGGAGGAAAGACATGTTTGATAAATTAGAGGATTTGGTAGCCCGGTTTGAAGAAGTGCTTAATGAGCTGTCTGAGCCGGGAGTAACCGGTGACCAGGCGCATTTTCAGCGCCTGATGAAGGAACAAAGTGATTTACAGCCGCTGGTAGACACGTACCGGGATTATAAAAAGGCAAAAGAGACCATAGAGGACAGTCTGGCTATGCTGGAGGAAGAGTCGGATGAGGAAATGAGGGAGATGCTCAAAGAAGAACTTTCGGATGCCAAAAAAGAGGTGGAAAAACTGGAGCATGAACTGAAGATCCTTCTCCTTCCCAAAGATCCTAATGATGAAAAGAATATCATGGTAGAGATAAGAGCCGGCGCCGGCGGAGATGAGGCGGCACTTTTTGCGGCAGAGCTTTACCGGATGTATGTCAGTTACGCAGAGAGCATGCGCTGGAAAACGGAACTGGTCAATGTGAATGAAAATGGGATTGGCGGGTTTAAAGAGTGCGTATTTATGGTAACCGGGCAGGGAGCTTATTCCAGATTTAAATATGAGTCCGGTGTTCATCGGGTGCAGAGGGTACCGGCGACGGAATCCGGTGGAAGGATCCATACGTCCACGGCGACGGTAGCGGTTATGCCGGAGGCCGAGGATGTGGATGTGAAGATCGACATGAATGACTGCCGGATTGATGTTATGAGGGCTTCGGGAAATGGAGGGCAGTGTGTCAACACGACCGATTCCGCAGTTCGTCTGACTCATATGCCGACGGGGATTGTGATCTACAGCCAGACAGAAAAATCACAGCTGCAGAATAAGGAAAAGGCATTTCGCCTGCTGCGTTCCAAACTTTATGATCTGGAACTGGAAAAGCAGCAGAGTGCGGAAGCTGAGGCGAGAAGAAGCCAGATCGGAACCGGGGACAGATCCGAGAAAATCCGGACTTATAATTTTCCGCAGGGAAGAGTTACCGACCATCGGATCAAGCTGACCCTGCACCGTCTGGAGGCAGTGCTGGATGGAGATCTGGATGAAGTAATCAATAGTCTGATCGCAGCAGATCAGGCTGCAAAATTATCCAATATGCAGGAGAAGTAAAGGGAGAAGGCAAATGAAAAAGACAGCGCTGGTCATTATGGCCGCGGGACTGGGGAGCCGCTTTGGAAAGGGGATCAAGCAGCTGGAGCCGGTTGGACCGGGAGGAGAGATCATTATGGATTATTCGATCTATGATGCTCTGGAAGCCGGATTTAACAAGGTGGTATTTATTACCAGGAAGGATCTGGAGGAGGATTTCCGCAGGATCATTGGAAACCGGATTGAAAAGCTTACAGAGGTGGAATACGTATTTCAGGAGCGGGATGATCTGCCGGAAGGGTTCAGCTGTCCGCCGGGGCGGGTAAAGCCCTGGGGAACAGGACAGGCAGTTCTTTGCTGCCGGGGCAGGATAAAAGAGCCCTTTGCCGTGATCAATGCGGATGATTATTACGGGAAAGACCCCTATGTAAAGATCCACGATTATCTGACCGGCGGCCGTAAGATTCCGGATGGAAAGTTGGACATTTGCATGGCAGGATTTCTGCTGAAAAATACTTTGAGTGAGAATGGCGGGGTGACCAGGGGAATCTGCCGGACAGATGATCAGAATCATCTGCTGGGTATACGGGAGACGTATAACATTTGCAGGACAGCTTCCGGTGCGGCGGCTGTCAGTGGAGATGAAGTTACTCCTCTTGCTCTGGACAGCCGGGTTTCCATGAATATGTGGGGACTGCAGCCGGAATTTCTGGATGTGCTGGAGGAGGGATTTATAGAGTTCCTCCGGAGCGTGGAGCCGGGCGATGTGAAGAAAGAGTATCTTCTGCCTACGGTGATTGATCAGCTGATCCGGAGAAACAAAGCGGAGGTAACAGTTCTGGAGACACAATCCAGCTGGTTTGGCGTGACTTATCAGGAAGACAAGCAGAGTGTGGTGGAGTCTTTTGGGGAACTGATTTCTCAGGGAGTATATAAGGAAAAGTTATTTGACTAAGAAGGAGTGAAGAAATCATGGGCAAATATTTTGGAACAGACGGTTTTCGAGGGGAAGCAAATGTAGATCTTACAGTTGAGCATGCATATAAGGTAGGGCGTTACCTGGGCTGGTATTACGGACAGGGGCATAAGGCGCAGGTTGCAATTGGAAAAGATACCAGAAGAAGCAGCTACATGTTTGAGTATGCTCTGGCAGCAGGACTTACAGCTTCCGGTGCGGATGCGTATCTGCTTCATGTGACAACGACACCCAGTGTCTCCTATGTGGTGCGCACGGAAGATTTTGACTGCGGCATCATGATTTCTGCCAGCCATAACCCTTTTTATGACAATGGGATCAAGATTATTAATGGAAATGGACAGAAGATTGAGGCATCGGTTGAGGAGAAGATAGAATCTTATATTGACGGAGAGCTGGAGGAGATCCCTCTGGCTACGGGAGAAAATATTGGACGCACCGTGGATTTTTCTGCGGGAAGAAACCGTTATCTGGGATATCTGATCTCCTTGCCTACCCGGTCTTTCAAGAATATGAGAGTGGGACTGGATTGTTCTAACGGAAGTGCGTCTGCAATTGCCAAAAGTGTTTTTGATGCCCTGGGTGCCAAGACCTATGTGATCCATAACAATCCGGATGGAACGAACATTAATAAAGAGTGCGGTTCCACTCATATTCGGGAACTGCAGAAATTTGTGCGGGAAAATCATCTGAATGTGGGATTTGCCTATGACGGCGATGCAGATCGCTGTATTGCTGTGGACGAGAAGGGAAATGAGATTAACGGTGATCTGATTCTGTATGTATGCGGAAAGTATATGAAGGAGCAGGGAAAGCTGGATAATGATACGATCGTGACTACGGTAATGTCTAATCTGGGACTCTATAAAGCCTGCGACCGGGAAGGGATCCGTTATGAGAAAACTGCGGTGGGTGATAAGTACGTAGCAGAAAATATGATGACCAATGGCCATAAAATCGGAGGAGAGCAGTCCGGGCATATCATTTTCAGCAAGTATGCAACCACGGGAGATGGGATTCTGACCTCTCTTATGGTGATGGAAGTTCTGATGGAGAAAAAACAGCCGCTTTCCGTGCTGGCTTCAGAGGTTGTGATCTATCCGCAGGTACTGAAAAATGTGAGGGTAGCCAATAAAAAAGAAGCCAGAGAAAATCCCAAGGTAATTGCTGCAGTGAATGAAGTGGCAGAGACACTGGGAGAGGACGGACGTATTCTGGTCAGAGAGAGCGGGACAGAACCTTTAATCCGCGTCATGGTGGAGGCAGCCACACAGCAGATCTGCGAAGAGCAGGTAGAGAAGGTAGTGTCCGTGATGAGATCCGAGGGTCTGGTGATCGGCTGAGAAGAGAAAGGGATCAAATGAGAAAAAGGGGAATCTGTACTGTCTGCCTGGCACTGCTGCTGACAGGCTGTGGGTCTGATTCGGCTAAAACTGCCTATGAAAAAGGCGTGACAGCGCTGCAGGCCGGGGAGTATGAGACAGCGGTTCAGGCTATGGATGAGGTGATCGGCCAGGAATACCGGCTTCCGGAGGCTTACAGAATCCAGGGAATTGCCAGTCTGCAGCTGGGAGATTACCCGGAGGCGATTGCTTCTCTGCAGAGGAGCCTGAATGCGCTGGATATGTCAAATGCATCTTTTGAGAGGGATACGCTTTACTATCTGGCAGAAGCCAGAAATGTTTACGGGGAACCGGCCAGGGCAATAGAGATCTATGATGAGCTCCTGGGAAGAGAGGAAGAATGGCAGGCGTATTTCCTGAGGGGAAAAACGTATTTTAAGCTGGAAGAGTACGAAAAGGCTCGGGAAGATTTTGAGCGGGCAGTGGAGAACAGTAAGGATACGGATTTGTATATTCAGATTTATCAGCTGTACAAGGGAACCAGTCTGGAAAAGGATGGGACTGATTTTCTGGAAAAGGCGCTGCAGATCAGGGATGAAACGGCAGAAGGATATTATAACCGGGGAAGGGTATACTATTATCTGCAGGAGTATGAGAAGGCGGAAGATGAGCTGACGCAGGCTATGGATCAGGGAAAGCCGGAAGCAATGCTTCTTCTGGGCCGGGTGTATCTTGTAAAGAAAGATGTGGATGGCGCCCGGCAGATGTATCAGCAGGCACTGGAAAAAGAAGAGAAAAAGGATCAGGCATATAATGGTCTGGCACTCTGTGATATTGCGGAAGAAAATTATGACGGGGCGCTGGAACAGATTCAAAAGGGGCTTCAGTCGGAGGGAGGAACAGCCAGACAGCAGCTGCTTTACAATGAGATTATTGTATATGAGCGCAGGCTGGATTTTGAAACGGCCAGGGAAAAAATGGAAAGTTACCTGGCTGTGTATCCGGACGATGAGGAAGCACAGCGGGAGGCGCAGTTTCTGGAGAGCCGCTAAAGGAGGAGAATGGCAGAATTTTTTGAATTTCAGGATGTGAAAGAGCGGGTTATTCTGGTAGGAGTGCAGACGTATCAGTCAGATGATACGCTGGAATCTCTGGATGAACTGGAAGAGCTGGCAGCTACGGCCGGGGCGGCAACGGTGGCGAAAGTGGTGCAGAACAGGGAGGCGGTTCATCCCGGAACTTATATTGGAAAAGGAAAAATAGAGGAGATCAGAGAGCTTCTCACAGCATTGGATGCGAACGGGGTAATCTGTGATGATGAACTCTCTCCGGCGCAGATGAATAATCTGGAGCAGGAACTGGAGTGCAAAGTGCTGGACCGTACTATGGTGATTCTGGATATTTTTGCGGGAAGGGCCAGAACAAGGGAAGGTAAGATCCAGGTAGAACTGGCACAGCTGCGTTACCGTGCTTCTCGTCTGGTGGGACTTCGGGCATCGCTGTCCCGTCTGGGAGGAGGAATTGGAACCAGAGGACCGGGCGAGAAGAAGCTGGAGATGGATCGGCGTCTGATCCGA
>URYM01000130.1 GCA_900552095.1 uncultured Blautia sp.
AATGTAGTAAGTAAAGTATTCGGCAGGGACGACGCCTCTGTGTGAACTGCTTCCTTATAAAAAACGAAAAGCCGGGATTGTGACAACCGGAAATGAGGTGTTTTTCGGGAGAATTGAAGATACGTTTACACCGGTGGTAAAGAATAAGCTGGCAGATTACGGGATTGAGACGACAGAACATGTGATCCTGGGGGATGATAAAGAGCGTATCACAGAGGCAATTCTGGAAATGAAGGAAAAAGGCTGCGATCTGATTCTGGCCACCGGGGGGATGAGTGTGGATCCCGATGACCGGACACCGGGAGCGATCCGGGCCACCGGCGCCCGGGTGATTTCCTACGGCGCTCCGGTGCTTCCAGGTGCCATGTTCTGCCTGGCGTATTTTGAGGACGGAACGCCGGTGCTGGGACTGCCTGGCTGTGTTATGTACGCTGAAACCACTATTTTTGATCTGATTCTTCCGCGGGCAGCTGCAGGTGTCCGCGTGGAGAGAGAAGACCTGATCCGCCTGGGGCACGGGGGGCTCTGCCTGGGCTGTGAGGTGTGCCATTATCCGGCGTGCAGTTTTGGAAAAAGCGTCTGAGAAGGAGGGAGAAATATGGCAGAGTGGAGTCATTTTGACAGGGATGGAAACGCAGTGATGGTAGACGTGACGGCGAAAGAAGTTACCGCCCGGACTGCGTGCGCGTCCGGAACGATCCGGGTAAACCGGGAAGTGATGGACGCGGTGCGCCGCAGAGAAGTAAAAAAGGGAGATGTGCTGGGGGTGGCACAGGTGGCCGGGATTATGGCGGCCAAACAGACCTGGTCGCTGATTCCCATGTGCCATCCTCTGTGCATCCGGAAATGTTCCGTGGATTTTGAAGTGGAGGAAGAGAAGCTGGAGATCCGGGCGTTTTCCACGGTAAAGGTGGAGGAGAAGACCGGTGTGGAAATGGAGGCGCTCACCGCCGTGACGACAGCGCTCCTTACGATCTATGATATGTGTAAGGCGATTGACAGGAGGATGGAGATTACCGACATTCATCTTGTACGAAAAACCGGGGGAAAGAGCGGAGATTTCAGCTATGATTGACGGTTTTGGAAGAAGGATCGATTATCTCAGGATTTCCGTGACTGACTGGTGCAATCTTCGCTGTGTTTACTGTATGCCGGAGGAAAAAGGCGGGGGAACTTTGGCAGAAAGGCCGGAGGGACAGGAAGAGAGGGAGCTGGAAAGCGGGGAGATCCTCGCCCTTGTCCGTCTGCTGGCCGGCATGGGGATTGAGAAAATCAAACTGACCGGCGGAGAACCGCTGCTTTATCCCGGGATTGAGAACCTGGCCGGGGAACTGAAACAGATTTCCGGAATTTCCCAGGTGACGCTGACTACCAATGGAATTTTGCTGGCGGAGAAGGCAGATGCCCTGGAGGAAGCCGGAATTGACGGGATCAATTTAAGTCTGGATACGCTGGATCCGGAAGTTTTTTTTGCGATTACCCGGAGGAGGGGATTTGCCAGAGTGATGGAAGGATTTCAACGGATCCTGGAGGGAGGGAAAATTCCGCTGAAGGTGAACTGTGTGCCGGCGCGGATTCTGGGGCAGAAGGCGGAGGAAGTGGCCGGGTTGGCCCGAAACTATCCGGTGGCGGTGCGGTACATCGAGATGATGCCCATCGGGGAGGGGCGAAATTACGAGAAAGTGGGAGAAGAGTCCATGCTGGAACTTTTACAGGCCCGCTATGGAAATGCCCGTCCGTTTGCGGGAGAAATGGGAAATGGTCCCGGCCATTATTATGATTTTCCGGGATTTTCCGGAAAGGTGGGATTTATCAGCGCAGTGACGCATAAATTCTGCAACTCCTGTAATCGGCTGCGCCTCACATCCCGGGGATTTTTAAAGACCTGCCTTCAATATGAGCAGGGGGTTGATCTGGGTGTGCGCCTCAGATCCGGCGCAAAAGAGGAGGAGATCTGCAGGGCGGTGGAGGAGGCGGTTCGGCAGAAACCGGAGGGGCATCAGTTTTCCTGCGCCGGGGGAGAGAAGCTGGAGCGTCACACAATGGCTCAGATAGGAGGATGAGAAGGTTGAAATTTTATGACAGGGCAGCGGAAGAGAGCAGCGGAGAAGCGAGGATGGTTCTGACGGTTCTGGAGGGAGAAAGTCTGGGGGAAAAATGTCTTCTGGAAGGGGGGAAAATTTTATGGATGTCCCACAGAGACGGATTTTTCTCACGCCACAGGGAGGAGCTCTGTCCGCCTTTTTCTTTTGGAAAAGAAAAGATCGGGGGAATACAGGTTTTCTGTGACTGCATTCTGCAGGCAGACAAAATCATTCTCTGCGGAGCAGGACATGTTTCCCTTGCTGTGATCCGCATGGCAAAGCTTCTGGGCTTCTCTGTGACGGTGCTGGAAGACAGGCCTTCCTTTGCAGACCAGGCCAGGGAAGCCGGAGCCGATCTGGTGATCTGTGCTCCTTTTGCGGAATCGCTGGAGCAGATGCCGGGGGGAGAGGGCGTATCTTTTGTGGTTGTAACCCGGGGACATCGATATGATCAGATCTGTCTGAAGGAAATACTGAAAAAACAGTATGATTATGTGGGCATGATGGGAAGCAGAAGGCGTGCAGCCGCAGTGAGGGAAAGTCTTCGGGCAGAAGGAGTTTCGGAAGCCCGGCTGAGTGGCCTTCACAGTCCCATAGGACTTAAAATCGGGGCAGAGACGCCGGAGGAAATCGCACTTTCGATTCTGGCTGAGATTGTGGAAGAAAAGAATAAAAAGGGGAAAAGGGGAGGATACGATCCCCGCCTTGTGGAAAACTTAAAAGAGCCGGGAGAAAAGATCCTGGCCGTGATCGTGGACAGGAAAGGGTCTGCACCCCGGGCAGCCGGCACGAAGATGGCCATTTTTCCGGATGGAAGGATCAGCGGTACGATCGGCGGAGGATGTATGGAGGCGGAGGTGATCCGCACGGCGCTTTCCATGCTGCGCAGCGGGGAGGGACAGGCCCGTCTTATGGAAGTGGAACTGACTGCCCAGGCCGGGGAGGAAGAGGGAATGGTCTGCGGAGGAAAGATTGAGGTACTTCTGGAGCGGATTCGGTGAGAAACGTAATTTTTTTTTGGAAATTAGCACTCGAGTGTTGACGTGGCTAACAAAAGGTGTTATAGTGACGCTAGAACAAAGAAAACAGATGATTCTCACGGAAAGGGGGATTGTATATGAATATCAGTAAATTTACGCAGAAATCGATTCAGGCGGTTCAGGATCTGGAGAAAACCGCTTATGAGTTTGGAAATCAGGAAATTGAGCAGGAACATCTTCTCTATGCTCTGCTTCATCAGGAGGACAGTCTGATCTTGAAACTGATCGAGAAGATGGAGATACAGAAGGAACATTTTCTGAACCGGACGGAGCAGGCGCTCAACGGGCGGGTGAAGGTATCAGGAGGACAGCCCTATATCGGCCAGTATCTGAACAAAGCGCTGGTCAGCGCAGAAGATGAGGCAAAGGCAATGGGAGATGAGTACGTTTCGGTGGAACATTTGTTTTTGTCATTGCTAAAACATCCCAGTCCTTCCATGAAGAAATTATTTCAGGAGTACGGCATTACCCGGGAGCGCTTTTTGCAGGCGCTCTCTACGGTGCGGGGAAATCAGCGGGTGACCAGCGATAATCCGGAAGCCACCTATGATACGCTGACCAAGTACGGACAGGATCTGGTGGAAAAGGCCCGGGATCAGAAGCTGGATCCGGTAATCGGCCGCGACGGGGAGATCCGGAATGTGATCCGCATTCTTTCCCGTAAGACGAAGAACAATCCGGTGCTTATCGGTGAACCGGGCGTGGGAAAAACAGCGGTGGTGGAAGGGCTGGCGCAGCGGATTGTCCGCGGCGATGTGCCCGAGGCGCTCAAAGATAAGAAGATTTTTGCCCTTGATATGGGAGCCCTGGTGGCAGGTGCCAAGTACAGAGGAGAATTTGAGGAGCGTCTGAAGGCGGTTCTGGAAGAGGTCAGAAAAAGCGAGGGAAAAATCATCCTCTTTATCGATGAGCTGCATCTGATCGTAGGTGCGGGAAAGACGGAAGGCGCCATGGATGCGGGAAATATGTTAAAGCCCATGCTGGCGCGGGGAGAGCTACACTGCATCGGAGCTACCACCCTGGATGAGTACCGGAAGTATATTGAGAAGGATGCGGCTCTGGAGCGTAGATTCCAGCCGGTCATGGTGGAAGAGCCCACGGTGGAAGATACCATTTCTATCCTCCGGGGATTGAAGGAGCGGTATGAAGTTTTCCATGGGGTGAAGATCACGGACAGCGCGCTGGTGGCAGCGGCGGCTCTGTCCCAGCGGTATATTTCCGACCGGTTCCTGCCGGATAAGGCGATCGATCTGGTGGATGAGGCCTGTGCGTCGATCAAGACGGAACTGGATTCCCTCCCGGCGGAGCTGGATGAGCAGCAGCGCAAAATTATGCAGTTGGAGATTGAGGAGGCTGCACTGAAAAAGGAGACGGACAAATTAAGCCAGGATCGCCTGGAAACCCTGCAGAAAGAACTGGCAGAGCTGAGGGAAGAGTTCAGCAGCCAGAAGGTACAGTGGGAAAATGAAAAGAATTCGGTGGAGAAGCTGTCTCAGTTAAGAGAACAGATTGAAGATCTGAATAAGCAGATCCAGGTGGCGCAGAGAAATTATGATCTGAATAAGGCGGCAGAACTGCAGTATGGAGAACTGCCCAAGCTGCAGAAGCAGCTGGAGATCGAGGAGCAGAAGGTGCGGGAGAAGGATCTTTCCCTGGTGCATGAAAGTGTGGATGAGGAGGAGATCGCAAAGATTGTCTCCCGCTGGACCGGAATACCGATCGCAAAGCTGACAGAAGGAGAACGCCAGAAGATTCTGGGACTGGAGGACGAACTGCATAAGCGGGTGATCGGACAGGATGAGGCGGTCAGGAAAGTGACAGAAGCGATCCTGCGCTCCAAAGCCGGGATCAAGGATCCCACAAAACCCATTGGATCCTTCCTTTTCCTGGGGCCTACCGGAGTGGGAAAAACAGAGCTGGCCAAGACGCTGGCGGCCAATCTTTTTGATGATGAAAACAACATGGTCCGGATCGACATGAGTGAGTATATGGAGAAATATTCTGTTTCCCGTCTGATCGGAGCGCCTCCGGGATATGTTGGATATGAGGAAGGCGGTCAGCTGACGGAGGCAGTGCGTCGGAAACCTTACTCGGTCGTACTCTTTGATGAAATCGAGAAAGCTCATCCCGATGTTTTCAATGTACTCCTGCAGGTGCTGGATGACGGACGGATCACGGATTCTCAGGGACGGACGGTAGACTTTAAAAATACGATCCTGATCATGACCTCGAATATTGGTTCCTCCTATCTGCTGGAAGGAATCCAGGAAGACGGCAGTATCAGCCAGAGTGCTGCCACGATGGTTCAGAATGATCTGCGGAATCATTTCCGTCCGGAGTTCCTGAATCGCCTGGATGAGATTATTATGTTTAAACCGCTGACGAAAGACAATATTGGAAATATTGTAGACCTTCTCATGAAGGAACTGAACAGCCGCCTGGAAGAGCAGGAACTTTCAATCTGCCTGAGCGGACCGGCAAAACAGTTTGTCATTGACGGAGGATACGATCCAGTGTACGGCGCCCGTCCTCTGAAACGATATGTGCAGAAACATGCCTGTCTCTTATACACATCTGACGCTGCCGACG
>URYM01000131.1 GCA_900552095.1 uncultured Blautia sp.
GATCGTCGGCAGCGTCAGATGTGTATAAGAGACAGCCTGTCAATTATAATAAGAAAAAACCGCTGCCCAATGCGGACAACGGTTAGCCTCAATGAAAAATCAGAATCTCCGGTTGCCGCAGAAAATTCTTCTCCGACATAAGCCGGTATCTGGCTTTTACAGTAACGGACTTGCGCAGGAGTTCCACCTGCTTCCCTGACACTTATGTCGCTTCATGATCTCTCATTGATTATATTCGTTTTCAGCCCTCCTGTCAATAAGGGCTCACTTCTGCACAGCCGGATTTCTGTCAGATAATAATGCATACCAGGCCGCCTTTGCTGTCATTGACAATCTTCTGCATGGTATCCTGCAGTTTCACCTGGCTTTCTTCGCTGATCTGGGTGATCTTGCTGCGGATTCCATCTTCCACCAGCTGTTCCACTGTCTTTCCGAAAATCGTGGTCTGCCAGATTCCGCCGTCTTCACCCGCATTTTCCTGAATGTAATCCAGAAGATCCTTTGCCTGCTGCTCATTCCCCACTACCGGAGCGATCTCTGTCTCTATATTGGCCTTAATCATATGGATAGAAGGACTGGCCGCCTTTATCTTCACCCCGTACTTGCTCCCCTGCCTGATGATCACCGGCTCCTGCAGCTGCACTTCTTCCCGCTCCGGAAGCACGACGCCGTAACCACAGCCCCGTACCGACTCCATTGCCGCCTGCACCCGGACATACTCCTCCTTCTGTGTAGCCAGTTCCTGAAGGGTAGTGATCAGGTCATACTCTCCCCGGATCTCCACACCGGTCATCTGACTGAGCATCTGAAAATAATACTGATTTTCCAGTTCCAGACGGATCTTCACCTGCCCCGTTGCCAGATCAATCTGCTCTAAAACCGTCCGCTTCACACAGGGAGCTTCTATTTCAACGGATTTTTGGGTAATATCCCGGATATAGCGCAGATTCCCCATCCGATCCCGGATCTGTCCCAGAATTTCTTTTTTGATTTCGTGATCGCAGGGCAGAAGTTCCAGCCATTTTGGTATGTAAAATTCCAGCTGGCGGATTGGGAATTCATAGAGGATTTTCTCCAGAATTTTCGTAATATCTTCCCTGCGCAGCTGCTCACAGTTGACACTCATCACTGCAGCCTCATACTTTTCCTGCAGCTGTGCCGCCAGCTTCTGCGTTTCTTCCCGATATGGCTTCTGAGAATTTACCAGGATCAGAAAAGGCTTCCCCTGTTTCTTTAATTCCGCTACCGTCCGCTCCTCGCTCTCCACAAAATTTTCCCTCGGAATTTCTCCGAACGAACCGTCGCAGGTCACCACAAGACCGATCGTAGAATGCTGGGAGATCACTCTCTGGGTTCCCACTTCCGCCGCACGATGAAAGGGTATCGCCTCATCAAACCAGGGGGTCTTCACCATCCGCTCCTTATCTGCCTCCAGATTTCCCAGGGCGTCAGGCACAAGAAAACCCACACAGTCAATCAGCCTTAGTTTCACCGGAACTTCCCCGCCCAGACAAAGTTCCACCGCTTCTTTCGGGATAAACTTGGGCTCCACCGTGGTGATCAGCTTTCCGGAACCGGACAGGGGCAGCTGATCCTGGATCTCCGCCTTTTTCTCTTCCTCCATTTCCGGCAGCGCCAGTACTTCCATGAACCGCCGGATAAAAGTGGATTTTCCTGTCCGCACCGGCCCAACGACCCCCACCAGAAACTGTCCTTTTGTGCGGGCTTGTATATCTTTGTAAACAGTAAATGCATCCATAGTCTCTTCTCCCTTATTTTATAATGCTACAATATATGTGAAGCCCCGGAAAAATAGAACGCACCCTATTTTTTTCTTGAAGTTGCCGCAGATATTGCTTATAATAATTAGAGTTTACCACATTAATGTGGAAATCTAGTAAAGAAGAAGGTACAAAAGAAATGAAAGCTGGAATTTTAAAAGACATCAAGCAGGGCGAATACCGCGTAATCGCCACCCCTACCGAAATTGCAACCTTAAAGGCAGACGGCCACGAGGTCTATGTGCAGCGCCAGGCCGGAGCCTCCGCCGGATTTGCCGACGAATCTTATGAGGAAGCAGGCGCTGTCCTTGTGGACACCGCAGAAGAAATCTATAAAACCTGCGACTTTGTGGCAAAGGTAAAAGAGTTTGAGCCCTCCGAGTATGAGATGCTCCGGGAAGGCCAGATTGTTTTCACCTGCATTCATCCGGCCGCACACCGGGAAGAAGTACAGGCTCTTCTGGATAAGAAGGTAATCGCTTTCACCGCCGAAGACTCCCATCGATACGGCTCTCCCAACTGTGAAGCTGCCGGAAAACAGGGCGCTCTCTTCGGCCTGGAATCTATGCTCACTATCAACGGCGGAAAAGGAAAATTTGTAAGCGGTTTAGGCGGGGCCCCCGGCATGAATGTGCTGATTCTGGGCGGCGGCGTTGTCGGTCAGGCTGCTCTGTCCGTTCTTCACGCTCTGGGCGCCTGGTGTACCGTGATGGATATCAACATCGGAACTCTGCGCTCCTTAAGCCGTCAGTACAACGAACAGGTAAATACCATGATTTCCACCAAAGAGAACATCAAAAAGATCCTTCCCCAGATGGATATGGTATTAAACTGTGTGAAATGGCCCAAAGGACGCACCGACTACCTGATCGACCGGGACATGTTAAAACTGATGGAGAAAGGTTCCGTTATCGTGGATATCAGCAACGATGATCAGGGAGCAATCGAATCTTTCCATGAAACCACCCATGAGAATCCGCGGTACGTGGAGGAGGGTATCGTTCACTTCTGTGTGAGCAACATCCCCGGGGCAATTGCAAACTCCACTTCCGTGGCTTATGCAGCCTCCGTGCTTCCCCACTTCCGCAGCATTTTAAACAACGGCGTGACAGAGGCCTGCGCCCGCGACGGCTTCCTGCGCCGCAGCCTTACCACTTATAAAGGGTATCTGACCCACGAAGAGACCAGCGCTCTGCAGAACCGTCCCTGGATCCGTCCCGAGACGATCCTGAACATCGAAGACCGCCATCTGGATCCGGCGCCTCCGGCTACCGTGACCCGGTCTGACAATTTCATTACCCTTTAAAATTCAAAACAGCTGTCCGGATATCCCCGCAGCTAAAGAGGAGGAAGAACTATGAGTGACTTAGCAAATATGGGATTTATTTCCGTATTACCGGCCGTCATAGCTATCGTTTTGTCTTTCGTGACAAAAAATACCATCGTATCTCTGGTGATCGCCTGCATCACCGGAACACTGCTGGCCGGGGAAGGCCTGCTGGGCTTTCCCAACCTTTTAAAATCCAGTCTGGGAACACCTGACTTTGCCTGGGTTATGCTTTTGAATACCTTCATCGGCATCCTTGTCGCCTATTTTCAGAAAACCGGAGCGATCCAGAGTTTCTCCCAGACCATCCACAACCGCAACTTAAGCCGAAAAGGCGCCCAGCTTATGGCCTGGGTACTAGGAATCTTTATCTATTTCAGCGATTCCTTCAGCCCGCTTTTTGTGGGCTCCGTTATGAGAAGCATCACGGACAAGGCAAAAGTATCCCGGGAGAAACTGGCTTATATCGCCGACTCCACTTCCGCTCCCTTTCGCTGTCATTCTGGTGGGTCTTATCGCTTCCGGGATCGTCAAGGACTTCGGGCCTATGAAAAAAGCAGAAAAAAGAGCGATGGAGGAAGGCAAGGTGCTTCGGGACGGTGCCGTTCCCCTGATCGGAAAAGAGCTCACCGACATGAAGCCTTACCCCGGTATCAAGCCGCGGGTATTCCTGAATTTCATCCTTCCTGTGCTGATGATCGTGACCATCGCCCTTGGCACCTACATCACCATGAACTCTGCCAAAACGATGGAAGCCTTCCTCTTCGTCATCATTTTCATGACGATCAGCATGCTGCTCCAGAAGATTCCCTTCCGGGAGGTAATGGATACGCTGACCAACGGAGTAAAAGGTGCAATCCCCGCAGTTATGCTGCTGGCGCTCGCCTACTCCATCAATGCTCTGAGCAAAACCATGGGAACAGCCAACTATATTATTTCCATCAGTGAAGGATTTTTATCTCCCGCACTGCTTCCGGCGATTATCTTTATCATCGCCTCCATTATGGCTTTCGCCACCGGCTCTTCCTGGGGAACCTTCGCCATCTGCATGCCCATCGCACTGCCTCTGGCTTTTGAATTCTCCGGCGGAGAACTGACCACGATCGTAATTGCCAGCTTTGCCGCTGTAGCAGGCGGCGGTGTATTTGGAGACCACTGTTCTCCCCTGTCCGACACCACGGTGCTTTCTTCCACCGGGTCTGCTTCGGATCATATCGACCATGTAAAGACCCAGCTGCCTTACTCCCTTCTCTGCGGAACACTGGCAGTTGTGGCTTACCTGATCATCGGATTTACCGCTTCTTAAACACGGGAAGGCGCCGCAAATCATCTGGCCGGATGATTTGCGGCGCCTTCGTTTTATACATTGGCAACTCCATAGAGGAACTGTAATACCTAATATCTACGCTATATGAAAGCTCGTAAAAATCCTTATATTTCGTCATCGCCAATTCCACGGCCCTCTTTAACATCATTCATTTCTAACGACAAGCATTCACAGTTACAATGCTTTTGAATATGGTTATGATACTATTTTGCCTTTACCAGAATCAGTATAACAAAATCACGGCCAGACCATAATCAGTGTTCCCACCGCAATCAGCAAAGTCCCTATTCCCGATTTCCAGGTAAACTGCTCATGCAGAAACAAAAACGCGAGAACCAGTGTGATCACAACACTTAATTTGTCAACAGGAACTACCTTTGAGACTTCCCCGATCTGAATCGCCCGATAGTAACACAGCCAGGAGGCTCCCGTTGCAAGTCCCGACAAGATCAGAAAAGCCCAGCTCTTTTTGCTTATTGCCGATAGGCCTCCCTGCCCTCCTGTAAAAAACACAATCCCCCAGGCCAGAATCAGCACAACTCCGGTTCTGATTGCCGTTGCCAGATTGGAATTCACACCATCAATTCCGATTTTGGCAAGTATGGAAGTCAGCGCCGCAAATACGGCAGAACCTATTGCATAAAGCAGCCACATGACAAAAACCTCCTTATTTACAAAGCAAGCCCGCACTCAAATGCCAGCAGCATATATTTTTCTGCACAGGACAGTCCGTACGCAGTCAAATCCCGGATTTCCCACTTCTCTGAGCTGAGATTATCTGCACCGTACAAAAACTGGAGAAACGGAATTTTTCTGTACTGTGAAACTGCCAGCATGGCGGCACATTCCATCTCAACAGCAAGGCATCCTTCTTCTCTTCGTTCTTTAAGTGCAGACAGTGTCTCCCTGTAAATCCCATCCGACGTCCATGTCTTCCCCTTTACATAAGAATATCCGCAGGTCTCCAGTACCTTCTGCAATACCAGAATCGCGTCTTTTGATGCTTCGATCTCCTCTGACGGCGCTGCATAATGGTAGCTCGTCCCCTCATCGCGAACTGCGGAAACCGGAATGATGATATGATCTTTCACCTTCTCATCATCCAGAACCCCACAGGAACCAAACAGCACAAACTTTTTTGCTCCCATCGCCACAATTTCCTCAAATCCTGCCACACACGCCGGTGCTCCCACTCTGGATAAATAAAACGCGATCTCACGGCCCTTATAACCTGTCTCTTATACACATCTCCGAGCCCACGAGACCGTACTAGATCTC
>URYM01000132.1 GCA_900552095.1 uncultured Blautia sp.
ACGAGATCTAGTACGGTCTCGTGGGCTCGGAGATGTGTATAAGAGACAGATCTGTCAGCGTTCCATCCAGATCAAATAACAGAATCGTTCTCATGTATCTTCCCTCTTTTCTTTTCTCAGACGCCAAAATATGCATCAATCCCGTTGGAGATCCCCTGTACCATCAGTTCCTGATATTCCGGGGATGCCATCTTCAGATCTTCATCCGGATTCGTCATATATCCCATTTCCACAATGGTTACCGGAATGGTACTCCAGTTGATCCCGCTCATGGTATCTGTCTTTAAAACACCCTGGCTTTTCGCCCCTGTGGCTGCGCAGAACTCATCCAGGATGCACTGGGACAATCTCTGGCACTCCCCTGCCATACTGCCTACATAGGGATTCCCATTGGAAGGAGCCATGGTAAGTGCTCCTGACACACCGGTATTTTCCGAACCATTGGCATGGATACGCACCAGAATATCACAGCCTTCCTCCGCAGCCATCTGAGCTCTCTCCGCATTGCTGATATTCACATCATGGCTTTCCCGGATCATAAACACCTCATATCCTCTGGCTTCCAGCTCCTCCCGCAGTTTCAGAGACACCTGCAGGTTCAGTTCATACTCTGCCAGACCGCTGGTCCGCCCGGTGGTTCCGGAAGCCACCTTGGCTTTCCGCTCTGAGGCTCCCGGGCCTATCGGTTCTGTCTCACTGTTCCCGTGTCCCTGATGCCCCGGATCAATGGCAATCTTAAACTCTTTCAGGGGCGGCGCCGACTCTTCCGTCACAATCACCCACGGCGTTGTCTCCGGTACTGCTTCCGCCTCCGGCGTCACAGCTGTTTCTTCTTCCGGCACTTCCGCTTCCGGCTCTGTCTGCTCCGGTTCTTCCTCCGTCTTCTCCTGCTCTGCTTCTCCGGTAATCTCCGCCTGAACCTGCTCCTGCTGTTCCTTCTCCTCTTTCTGTCTTCCCCTCCAAAGTGCCAGTACAGCACAAAAGAGGATAGCCAGAACAGCCAGAAGACTCACCAGAATCAGAATTGTCCTCTTTTTCCTGTCCTTCATCTTCTCTAACCTCCCTGTTTCTCCTCATTATAGCCTACTTTTTCCGGAAACAAAAGCATTTTCTCCTCCAGAATTTCTTTCTCTTTTCCGGAGAGCGCTCCCGGATATGCCTTCTGATACTCCTTTACATAGTAAATTCCCATCTGTCTCTCTCCTCTCGCTTCATAATAAGCATAGAGTCTGAGATACCCTTCCGCTTTCTGCGGCTGCCAGAAAATTGCTTCCCCACAGAGCCGGTGGATCTCCTTTTCTCTGGCTCCGTTCAAACGTGCTGCCTCTTCCGCCTGCAGCGCCCTTGCAGAGCGAAGAGAACAGTCTCTTCCCGCCAAAAGAAAAGCCAGAATAAGGAAAACAAATACAGCCACACTCTGCCGGACAGTCTTTTGGACAGCTTTTATAAAATCTTCCCCGGTCAGAAAAAGATTCCGCCGGAAGGCAGCTGCCGATCGATAGCGAGCCTCTTCTTTTTCCCGAACGCTCCTTTCCAGAACCTTCTGAAATGTAGTTCCTCCCCCTCCCTCTGCCAGTTCCAGAATCATCCTGCCCAGGGCATAAATATCGCTGCGCTCACTTACTCTTCCCTCATACTGCTCCGGTGCCGCATACCCGGGCGTCCCATACACCTTTCCCCCCTCCGTTTTGCACCGCGCCGATCCAAAATCAATCAAATGCAGATTTCCTCTTTTATCGAGGATCACGTTGGAAGGTTTCATATCTCCGTACAGGATGGGAGGATCCTGTCCATGCAGATACTCCAGAATCCGGCAGAGTTCCATCCCCCAGCAGGACGCCTGCCCTGCCGTCACCCTCCCGGCCTTTTTCACCTGCTCCAGTGTTTCTCCCGGAACATACTCCACCACCAGATAAATACCCTCTTCCTCTCCCCGCTCAAAAAGCTCCGGAATCGCCGGATGGTTCAGTCTTTTCAGAATCGCTGCCTCCCGCTCTCCTCTCTCATCCAGAGGTGCCAGAAATTTTACCGCCTTCTCTTTCCCTTCCCAAAGGTCAAGCGCCAGCCATACCTGCCCGCTTCCCCCCTTCCCCAGAGGACGGATCAGCAGATACCTGTCCTTTATTTTTTTCTCTTTCATTTTTCCCTCATAAAAAGTTGAAAACTGCGGCCGAACGGCCAGAATGATGACCCGGAACAAAAACGGGAGAACCCCGGAAACAGACACTGCAAAGCGTATGCTGACTCTTTTCCATACGCTTTGCAGACTTTGTTCCTTTTCCTGTGAATTACATTTTCTCCGGAGCAGCAAATCCCAGAAGGCTGATGCTCGTCTCCAGAACGTCCCTTGTCAGCACAAGCAGACGGATATAAGACGCCTTTCTCTCTTCGTTTTCTTCAGAAAGAATCTTGGTCTCATGATAAAAGCTGTTGAATGCATTTGCCAGCTCATAGATATACGAACAGATCTTATGAGGCGCTTTCTCTTCAAAAGCATTTTCTACGGTAGCGTTAAATCCTGCCAGCAGCAGCATCAGGGATTTTTCCCCCGTTCCCAGTGCAGAAAGAATCTCTCCCCGCTCCTGATCTCCGCCGTTCTCCGCAAAACGGGACAGGATCGATTTGATCCGCACAATGGTATACAGAATATATGGCCCTGTATTTCCCTCAAAAGAAGTAAAGCGCTCTGTATCAAAAATATAATCTTTAGAAGCCTGATTGGAGAGATCCCCGTATTTCACCGCGGACAGAGCTACCATTTCCGCCGTCTTCCGGGCGTCTGTCTCCTTCACACTGCGATTGGAAACAATCTTCTGATACATTTCCTCTGTGATCTCGTTGAGCAGGCGCTCCAGACGCATCACACCGCCCTCTCTGGTCTTGAAGGGCTTGCCGTCCTTCCCATTCATGGTTCCAAAACCGAGGAAGGAAAGTTTCGTATCCGCATCCACAATTCCCGTCTTCTTCGCACAGCGGAACACCTGAATGAAATGAAGCTCCTGGCGTTTGTCCACCACATAAAGCACTTCGTCGGGATGAAAATCCTGTGTTCTCTGTACCAGCGTTGCCAGGTCTGTGGTTGTATACAAAGATGCGCCGTCAGATTTTAAGATCATGCACGGCGGAATCTCCTTGGTATCGGTTTCTTCCTTTACATCTACCACCAGCGCGCCCTGATCTTCGTAGGCAAATCCTTCCTCCTTCAGACGCTTTACCATATCCGGAATATAAGCATCTGCATCAGACTCTCCCTTCCAGAGATCGAAATTTACATCCAGCCGCTGATAGTTTTTCTTCAAATCTGCAACAGAAACATTCATGATATGATGCCAGAGCGCCAGATAGCCTCTTCTCCCCTGCTGCAGCTGATGCGTCGCATCCATCGCCTTATTCTTGTACGCCTCGTCCTCCTTGGAACGGGCGCTGGCTGCCGGATAAATCTCCTCCAGCTCCCCGATGGTAAAGGGCGCCTCCTCCGGATACGCTCCCGTATAATCCGGATCAAAATAAACCAGATCCGGACGTCTCTCTTCCAGCTCTGTGATGATCAGTCCCATCTGCAGCCCCCAGTCTCCCAGATGCACATCCCCGATCATGCGATGCCCCAGAAATCTTCCCATCCGCTTAATGCTCTCTCCGATAATAGCAGAGCGCAGATGCCCCACATGAAGGGGTTTTGCCACATTGGGCCCGCCGTAATCCAAAACGATGGTCTTCGGTTCTTTCGCTTCCTCCACAGACAGCTTTTTATCCGCCTGCATCTGATTCATATAGGAAGCCAGATATTCCGGGTTCACCCGCAGATTAATAAATCCGGGATTTACCGCCTCTGCCATGGAAAACATTTCGCTTTCCTTCAGATAACCGATCACATCTCCTGCGATCATGATAGGAGCCTTTTTATACTCCTTCGCTGCAGCCATGGCCCCATTGCACTGATATTCACAGAGATCGGGACGGTTTGAGAGAGAAACCTTGCCATACTTCTCCTGATACCCCGCCTTCTGAAAAGCGCTCACCACCTCTGCAGTGATCAAATCAATAAATTTCTGCATAATCTATCTCCATCCTTTGTCTTGCTTCTTGTCCGTTCATTATATCATTCCGGTCTGGCTGTGACAAGTGGGGATCGCTATGCTTTTTCAAACTGTACAAAACCTCCGGATCACTGCACCTGGATCCGAACTTCTTCCGGATAGCGGGCGCCGAGCAGCCACAGCGGCTCCGTCTCCAGTGTCCGCCCCATCTTCTCCTGATAGCTAAGGCAGGCGTAGGGCACCTTCATCGTCGTACTTTTTCCCGGCAGTACTTTCACTCCAATCAGCATCTCATTCTCCCCGGATTTAAAATTCGCCGCGGCAAAAAGCTGAGTATTCATGCGTGCATAGAAATCTCTGCCTGTCAGATCCACCGAAAACAGACTCAGGCCTTCCTCTGCGTTATCCTCATTTTCAATATACAGTTCCACCTCGCAGATCTTATAAGCTCCGCCCTGAAACTCCCCGGGATCTTCCCCCGCGCTGCGCAGTTCCTCATAATAAGCCTCAGCATCCACAATACGCACCCCTTCCACCCGAATCGAATATCCTTTTACAGAAGTTTTCCCCAGATAATTATCGCCCAGAGGAACCAGTTCTCACACCGGATGGCTTCTCACACTTCCTTTTTCATAATGATCGATCACCCACTGATTAAACGTGGCATAACGGATTATCCAGGCCGCCGCCAGCACCAGACAAAGGGCGCCCCACAAAATGTATTTCTTCTTTTTCTTCATATGTCAGAAGGATACACTCCGCCACGTCACCGTAACTGCTGGATACGTGAAATGTACTTCCAGCCGGAAGCTGTTCTCCAGTCAGCACAATTTCATTTTCTCCCTGCCGCTTCAAAGACAATGGAATTACCTCTTTCTGTTTTCCCCCATCCCAGTGAATATCGACTGTAACAGTTTTTACCGCTTTCCAAATCCCCTCTCTTGACACTCCATGATAAGTTTGTAAATCTTCTTCGGTTGTTAAAAGCAGTCCCCAGTTATGAACAAATGCCCAAATCACAGGAACACCGTTTTTTTCCTCGATTCCTTTTTCCTGCAGACTCTTACACTCTGTCTGTGAAAAAACATCCATTTCATCCTGGCGAAATTTTAAAATTCCACTTGCAACATACGGTTTCGCCTCTTCATTTAAACTTAATTCATAACTCACATCTTCAAAATTTTCTTCTGTTATATTTTCAATCTTCACTTGTATACTTAAACGCCAAACCTGATCTCCATTCTCTTCTGTCATTTCTTCCGGCACTTTTTCCTGAATGATTTCAGCCTTTAAAACACTAACCTTAAAAGGCATATCTTTTTTCTCCGCCTCTGAATCTATCTTACTCCTCAAGAAAAAGCAAATAATCATTCCACATATACATAGAGCAAACACCAAAAATATAAACCGCTTTCTGCTTTTCATAACCATTTCCTTTAATTACCATGGCAAATCTAACAAAATAGACCCTGTCTGAATTCTCTCATATGCCTGTTCTTTAAACCAAACAATTTTTTCTCATCCCTTCTGTGACCGTCTGACAGTAGCATTATTCCTGCCAGACAGACCGCCCCTGTCTCTTATACACATCTCCGAGCCCACGAGACCGTACTAGATCTC
>URYM01000133.1 GCA_900552095.1 uncultured Blautia sp.
AATTGGGTCATCCCCCCCCCAGAAAAACATTGTAATTATCGGAAACTTTAATTGTGAAATCCGGCTCATTGAATTTTCTCCGGAATACTCCATAATCAGAAATGATCTTCTCTTTTCCGGAGGCAACCTGATGATAGATCCTACCTTGACACAGATCAACGGAAAATGGCTGCTGACTTTTACAGAAATCGAGGGAAACATAAATAATTCCGATCCCGCCTCCCCCAACGGAATTTATACAGTTCATTGCTATGAATCTTACGATTCCGTTTCCTGGACAAAACTTCCCGATCTGATCTCCCGGCAGAACAACATAGAAGACGGAGATCTGGTCGTAAAAGATGATATTTTATACTACTTTTTTGAACAGGAAGAATATGACAAAGGGCCTTCTTCTATCCGCGTAATTTCTTCTTGCGACCAGGGATATACCTGGGAAAATGAAACAGAACTTCTCCCTCCTGATTATGACACGGAGCTTTCTTCTGTTTTTCCATCTTCCAACGGCTGGATTTTGTATTATAGCAATGACCGGAAACATCCCGGGGAAAGTTACAACGGCGCCGCCGCATATACAGCCGCTCTGGATTCTGCCTTTTCCCTCCTGTCCGTTGATCTGCCTGTCGATTTGCAGGAGGAGGGCGGCATCCTCCTATACGAAGTACAAAAGAAAAATGGAAAAGATTATTTTCTGTATGCCAAAAATTATCTCACCGATAATCATCTCATTCTGAAACAAACCGGCTAATCACAAAGATACCGTGTACAGATTCCTCCTGAACATTCCAGAATCTGTACACGGTATCTTTTTATAAACAGCCGTTCGTTATATTTCTTTTTTCGTTACGCCTCATCATCTACAAACTTCTGAATATTGGACGCATTTACATATTTCTTTGTCTGGCCATCTTCCAGGACAACCAGTGTCGGTGCCTGCATAATCCCGTACTTTCGGGCCATTTCCGGATTTTTCTCCGCGTCAATCAGTTCGTACGTCTCTCCCTCCAGAATCTGCTTTGCAACTTTGCAGTTGGGGCAGGTGCTGGTGGTAAAAAGATACTTCACCTGCACAGAGGCCGGAGCTGTCTCTCCCTGCTCCTCTTTCTCCACCGCCTCTCTCCGGGGCTTTTTCATCTCTGAGTGAAGCACATCATACACCGTACGATTCTTATACTCCTGTGCCTTTCCGTCATTCCAGTTCTGAACAGGCCGATAATATCCGGTAATCCTGCTGTAAACCTCCGCTTTTTTGCCGCAGGTGGGGCAGGTAAAATGCTCCCCGGAAATATATCCGTGATCCCGGCAGACTGAATAAGTGGGAGAGAGCGTATAATAGGGAAGCCTGTAATTTTCCGCAATCTTTCTCACCAGAGCCGCCGCGGACCTCCAGTCCGGCAGTTTTTCTCCCAGAAAGGCATGGAACACCGTTCCCGAAGTATATAACGTCTGCAGCTCATCCTGAATATCCAGAGCATCAAAAATATCCTTTGAAAAATCTACCGGAAGATGGGAACTGTTCGTGTAGTACGGCGTGTCTCCTTCTTTTCCGGCAGTGCGGATATCCGGCCACTGCTTCCGGTCATGCTTTGCCAGACGATAAGAGGTCGATTCCGCCGGAGTTGCCTCCAGGTTATAGAGGTCGCCATATTCTTCCTGATAATCAGAGAGACGCTCCCGCATATGATTCAGAACATCCTTTGTAAACTGCTGCGTCCGCTCATCTGTCAGATCTGCCTGCAGCCAGCAGGCATTCAATCCGGCTTCATTCATTCCCACCAGACCAATCGTGGAAAAATGATTTTCAAAACTTCCCAGATAACGCTTCGTATACGGATACAGCCCCTCATTGAGAAGTTTTGTGATCACTTCCCTTTTTATCTTCAAAGACCGGGCCGAAATGTCCATCATATGATCCAGTCTCTTATAAAATTCCTCTTCATTTTTGGAGAGATATGCAATTCTGGGCATATTGATCGTAACTACGCCGACAGACCCGGTACTCTCCCCCGATCCGAAAAATCCTCCCGTCTTCTTCCTCAATTCCCGCAGATCCAGACGCAGACGGCAGCACATACTCCGCACATCCGAGGGCTCCATATCGCTGTTGATATAATTGGAAAAATACGGCGTTCCATATTTTGCTGTCATCTCAAAGAGCAGACGGTTATTTTCCGTATCAGACCAGTCAAAGTCTCTGGTAATGGAATACGTGGGAATCGGGTACTGGAAGCCCCGTCCGTTTGCATCGCCCTCAATCATCGTCTCAATGAAAGCTCTGTTTACCATATCCATCTCCGGCTTACAGTCCTTATACTTGAAATCCATCTCTTTTCCGCCCACAATAGCCGGCAGCTCCGCCAGATCATCCGGAACAGTCCAGTCCAGCGTGATGTTTGAAAAAGGAGCCTGGGTTCCCCAGCGGCTCGGAGTATTAACTCCGTAAATAAAAGATTCAATACACTTTTTCACTTCCCGGTAGGAGAGGTGATCCACTTTTACAAAAGGCGCAAGATACGTATCAAAAGACGAAAAGGCCTGCGCACCCGCCCATTCATTCTGCATAATCCCCAGAAAATTCACCATCTGATTGCAGAGTACACTCAGATGCCTGGCCGGTGCAGAAGTAATCTTCCCTTCGATTCCACCCAGTCCCTCCCGGATCAGCTGCTTTAAAGACCAGCCTGCACAGTATCCGGTCAGCATGGAAAGGTCATGAATATGAATATCCGCATTTCGGTGTGCATTGGCAATCTCTTCGTCATAGATCTCCGACAGCCAGTAATTCGCTGTAACCGCTCCTGAGTTGCTCAGGATCAGACCGCCTACCGAATAAGTTACCGTAGAATTTTCCTTTACCCGCCAGTCTTCCACCTTCACATAGCTGTTGACGATTTCTTTGTAATCTAAAATCGTGGACTTCATATTCCGCATTTTTTCCCGCTGTTTTCGATACAGGATGTAGGCTTTGGCCACATCTGCATATCCACACTGGATCAGCACATTTTCCACACTGTCCTGAATATCCTCCACGCAGATCATCTCATCCGAAATCTTCTCCTGAAAATCTGCCGTCACCCGAAGTCCCAGCATCTGAAGCATATCCTGACTGTAATACTTTTCTTTTGCCTCAAAAGCTTTGCGAATCGCCTCTGTAATTTTTGACAGTTCAAATTCTGCTACTGCTCCGTCTCTTTTTGCTACCTGAAACATAACATCCTCCCACAATTACCCTATCTATTTTCCTGTCTTTTTCCGTTCTGATCCGGCGCTTTTTTCTTTCAAAGAGCAAAATACTGCCCGGCGCCATGTTCCCATCATAGCAGAGTTTCCCGGCCCAGTCAAGGGACGCTCACCATATCTTGTATTTTTGTCGTTTTTTACACACTATATATATGGTCTCTATCGTCAAAAAATAACTTCTCCCCTCCCTCTGTCTTCTTTTCTCCTTTTCATCTTTTCATTGTCTTTGTCCCTGTTTTCTGGTAGAATCTATTTATTATGACGTCATCGAGGGAGGTTTCCATATGTCAACTTTAAACGCACTTTTGGCGGCCATCAACGGCCCCCTTTACGAAGTGATCCTGATTCCGCTTCTTACCTTTACCGGAATTTACTTTACAATCCGAACCAGAGCCGTTCAGATTACCATGCTTCCGGAATCTCTGCGCATTCTCACCGAAAAGAGCAGCAAAGGCGGAGTTTCTTCTTTCCAGGCTCTCATGATCTCCACCGCTTCCCGGGTCGGAACCGGAAATATCGCGGGCGTGGCTACCGCGCTGGCTGCCGGCGGCGCCGGAGCAATTTTCTGGATGTGGCTCCTGGCACTCCTGGGAAGCGCTTCTGCTTTTATCGAGAGTACGCTGGCTCAGATTTACAAACAGAAAGACGGCAAAACGTTCCGCGGCGGCCCCGCTTACTATATTGAAAAAGCGCTGGGACAGCGCTGGCTTGGCATTCTCTTTGCTGTTCTGCTTATTGCCTGCTTTGCCTTTGGCTTTAATGCCCTCCAGTCCTTCAATGTCAGCTCCGCTTTCGAGTATTATGCCGGAAATGATGCTCAGCTAAAGCATACCATTTCCATGATTGTCGGTCTTGTCCTGGCTGTCGGCACTGCAGCTACCATTTTCGGCGGCACCCACCGGATCGGACTTATCACCTCCGTTATTGTCCCGGTAATGGCTGTTCTCTACATCGGACTCGGACTTTTTATCACATTCACCAATCTGGGACAGCTGCCGGAAATTTTCCGCCAGGTGTTCAGCGAAGCCTTTGATTTTCAGGCTATCGCCGGCGGATTTTCCGGTTCCTGCGTTATGCAGGCAATCAAGCGGGGACTCTTCTCCAACGAAGCCGGTATGGGATCTGCCCCCAACGCAGGAGCCACCGCAGATGTATCACATCCGGCCAAACAGGGAATGGTACAGATGATCTCTGTTTTCATTGACACACTGATTATCTGCACCACCACAGCTATGATGCTGCTTGTATTTTCTCCCACTCCGAATGCCACGCCGGAACTGACCGGTATGCCTCTCGTCCAGCAGGCAATCAATTCTCAGGTCGGATCTTTCGGCATTCACTTTATCACGGTGTCCATTCTGCTCTTTGCCTTCAGCTCTCTGATCGGCAATTACTGCTACGCAGAATCCAACCTGAAATTTATCAAAGATAACAAAATTCTTCTGAATGTATTCCGCGTTATCTGTGTCCTCGTCATCTTTGTCGGCTCCACTGCCGAATTCGAGACCGTATGGAATCTGGCTGATGTCCTGATGGGATTCATGGCCATCGTCAACATCATTTCCATCCTGCTTCTCGGTAATATTGCCCTGAAAGCCCTGGCAGACTACCGTGCCCAGAAAAAGCAGGGGCTTGATCCAGCCTTTCATCCAGACAAACTGGGCATTAAGAATACAGATTGTTGGGAAGATTAAAAAAGAAAAGGTCCAGCGCAGTTCACAGGCGGTGGACCTTTTTTTATTTCTTTTCTATCTTTTTCTTCCAGAATTCATCCCAGTCCACCATACAAGGCACGGGGCACATAAGCCTTCACATAGATTCCTTCCGCCCGGTATTCTTCCTCCAGAAGTTGTCCCTGCTGACGGATCAGTGCAATTTTTCCCGCCTCGCCGTATGAAAAGATGCGTTCGATCAGAATCTGCCCGTCCAGAAGAATTTCTTCCAGAAGCTCTTTCAATTCTTCCAGACCGCTTCCCATCTTTACTGAAGTTTTCAGGACATAATCCGCTTTAAAATCCCTCAGCTGCTCCTGACTTTCCACCAGATCCTGCTTGTTAAACAGGGTGATAATCTTCTTGTTTTCCACTTCCAGCTGACGCAGAGTATCGTAAACCACCTGCATCTGCTGCTCCATCTGGGGATTGGATGCATCTACCACATGGATGAGAATGTCGGCATACCGCGCCTCTTCCAGTGTACTTTTAAAAGCTTCGATCAGATGGTGCGGCAGCTTTCGGATAAAACCAACCGTGTCTGTAAGCAGGATCTGCTGACCGCCCGGCAGTTCCAGTGCCCGTGTGGTGGGATCCAGCGTTGCAAATAGTTTATCCTCTGAGAGTACATCTGCATCTGTCAGCCGATTTAAAAGCTGTCTCTTATACACATCTCCGAGCCCACGAGACCGTACTAGATC